>JAHFDU010000055.1:2669-15323 GCA_023248835.1 Myxococcales bacterium
CGCCGCGACGCCTGACTACTATTACAATTACCCAGCGCTGACGGTGCATGATTACGCGGCACAGACCATCACTGCTACCAATTTTACCGTTGGTACGGTGCCCGCCGCCGTCAAGTATCTCCAACTGGATCATGCGGAGGGAGCGCTTCTGACCGAGAACGTGACGCTTCACAAACTGCAAACCGGTCTGGTCTGGCGTAATATTCAAAACATGAAGGTCTCAGGCGTGCCGGCCAGCCCGGCGGTTTTCACCCTCGATCCCGGCGTCATTTTAGCTGTCAACACTGGAGGGTACATACAGATTGGCTATGCCGGTGGCGACAACACCAGGGGAGACATCGTGGCCAACGGCACTGCCACCGACCCGATCAAATTTACTTCAGACGCGTTCATCCGAGGCGAGACCCCCAAGCCAGGCGACTGGATGGGAATCGAATTTTTTCCGCCGACGTTTCGCGCCAATGTTTCGAAGTTCAACTACGTCATTTTCGAATACGGCGGTTCGGTGACACCGCACGATCCTACCTACAACTGCAACGACATGGGATCGGATCTCAACGGCGAACTGACCTTCACGCGATCGACTTCTGGCAACGACTATGACGGGCCCACGGTGACAAACTCGACGTTCCGCCAGGCGCTCGGCCGCGGCATTCGGGCCTATTGCAATGGCAATGGCACCGGCTGCCTACAGACCGTGTATACGCTCGGTATGTACAACAACACGTTCGAGGGATTTACCGGCGATACTTTGAGGCAGGATCCGAAAAACTGTCCATAGGATCGTGCTGCAGCCTCAGCTCACAGCCAACAGCCTACAGTTTCGGATTCATTCATGAAATCACCTGCTCTAGCCCTCCTTTCAAGAACGAATTTACGGGAGGGTCAACGCGATTTAGCTGTCGGCTGCCGGCGGTGGTAAGAATCGCGAAGCGAGAATCAACGCCGACTTCCGGGCGCCCTTCACTGCGTAAACAATTACGCACCCTGGTCTTCGAACTCCAGATGAGTGTGCAGTGGTTTTCTCACCTACATAAGTGATATCAAATGGTTAGGGTTGGCACGGTCCCAGCACCTATTTGGGCGCATGGCCCAACCTGCTTTGATTAACTCGCGGGAACGCGCTCGTTTTCAACGTGAACGTGCGGTGAGGATCTTGGCTCGCACCCTCTTTCGTGATCTCAAAGAGAGCGGATATCAAGCGAACGACGTGGTGTCGCTCTCCTCCGAGCTGATCGGCCTGGTCACGCTCGACATGTCCAAATCCGAAGAACAGTAGCAGGGCACGCATCAAAATCCGCTCTCCTCTCGAGCCCGAGCCCGCGTGCCAGCCCGAGCCCGATCTGAAGAAGCCGGGCTCGGACTCCGGGCCTGCGGCCCTGGACTCGGGCTCGACGGAGATTCGTCTTCAAACCCGAGCGGTTCGCAGAAGCGAAAAATTAAGATGCGTTTGTCCATCACAATCTAACTGGCTTTTTTGTGATACTGTCGCGGCGCGATGAAATTCTTGCTGCTGATGCAGGGCAATCGCATCTTATTAAATCCGCTCGTCCTGAGCCTGTCGAAGGACGTGTGCTGCCCTTCGACTTCGCTGCGCTTCGCTCAGGGTGAGCGGTTTTGATGCGTGCGCCCTGGCTGCTGGTGCTGCTCTGCGGTTGCAACGCGCTCAGTGTCCAGCCATTTGCCGGCAGCATTGTGCAAATGAGCCTTCAAGGCGCTCCGGTGACGCCGGTGGGCGAACATCTCGAACTGTGGGCGCGCAATGGCAGCGGCGATATTTTTCGTGTCGAGGGTATCTATCGCTCGACTGGCGGGACCGCGTTCGGCCTGCAGATTCGCCGGGCGCTCGATCCGAGTGATCCATGCATGATCGATGGCAGTGGCAATCTGCTCACTTCGCCGGGCGCCTATCAACCGGTGCGGGTCAACGGCGTCGATCAGTCGCCCGACGACCAAGTTGCGCAGGTGAAGAATCGCATTGCGCAGGTGACCGCGACCGATCTCGGTGGTCGCGAGGCGGCAACCTTGCTCGCAGTCGTTCCAGCGACGGCGACGGCAACTCCGCAAGTCGCCGTCGCCGCCAGCGCGACCGATCGATTGGCCGCTTGCACCGAATATTGGCAAGACCCGCTTGCCTACAGTGGAAATCCAGCGCAGTTAACCGCGCCGCTGCACGGCGCTGTCTACGGATTTATCGCCTACGTGACCCTGTCGCCGCCCGCCGATTACGATGGCATCCGCATCGATACCCCGATTGATCTTTCGGACGCGCAGGAGATTTGGTTGACGCGGGAGCAGGAGACCGTGGATGCGAATGCGCGCGGGCCGTTGTTTGTCGACAGTGTTCGAACTTCTCCGCTCGACAGCGGCCGCGACGTCATCCATTTCGATCTCACCGGCGTCGGAGTGTCGGGCAGCGCGGCGCTGCTGACCAGACTTGATCAAACGCCGGTGCAGTTTTGATGCGGTCAGCTTGGTACATCGCTGCGATGGCGATAGTTGGCGGATGCAGCGCGACGGTGTGTGGCCCGGGACAAAAACGCGTACAACAGCCGTCCGGCAGCGTGGTGTGCATGGCGGCAGACAGCGCGGTGATTTGCGATGACGACGCCGGCGCTACCATCGTTGGCGGAAAATGCGTCTCTCAGATTCAGTGCGGCCCGAGCACGAGGCTCGATCCGGTGAGCCATCTTTGCATCGGCACCGGGTCAAGCGACGGCGGTGTGGCGCCGACTTGTCTGCCGCCGGCGACGGGAAAAATCTGCGTCGCTGGAGTGGTGCATCATCTGCTCGACGATTCATTTTTGGGATCGGGTGAAACGGTGCATATTGCGCTGTACGATCCGTTGGCGTTTTTGACCGTCGACAATCCGCCCGCGCTGGCCGAGAGCGATTCGAGCGGCACGTTTCTTTTTTCCGAGGTGACGCCGCCGGGAACCGGTCTGCTGGCGTTGGTGGTGCGGGACGCATCGGGCAGTGTTTTGCCGCCGCTGCAGCTCACCGGCACTGGCGCCAAAGTGGTGGCGGGGCAGAGCTACCTCGTCGACGGATACGCGACCCCGAAGTCGCTGGTCGCAGATTGGTCGCACGCCGCCGGTTTTGATTTCGACTCGAGCGGTGCGTACATGATGAAGTTCTATTCCGATTTACCGGCGTCAGTGACCGATTTTTCAGCGAGCGAAAAAAATCCGGTGACCGAAGTCGTGCCGGTGGTCAACGGCGCCGCGGTTGGGTCGTCGAGCGTGTACTACTTTGGCGCGTCGCTGGCGGTACTTGACAACGCCTTGCACGCGACCGGTGCTTCGGGCACTGCGCTGTTGCCCAGGAACGACGCGTTAATCGCCAATTACTCCGGCCAAGGTGGCACTTTCATGAGCAAGATGCTCGCCTGGGAAACGCATCCGGGTGGCACCATTGCGCATGGGCTGTTTGTCGAGCGGCTCCATCGCTGTCCAGAGGCGGGATGCATGTGAGGAACTGCCTTCTGGTCGTGCAGGCAGCGCTGCTTTTCAGTGGACGCGCCGAAGCGCAGCGCGCGGTCGACGCTGAACTATTTCATCCGGCGATGGACGGTTTTGGCATTCTTTCCGTCGAGCGCGCAGAGACTTCGCCCAAGTGGGATTTCGGCTTTGGCTTTTTTTTCAACTACGCGCACAACCCGCTGCGATTGTCGCTTTACGACGACACGATCGCGAAGGCGCGTACCCAGACGGTGATGACGCGGCAGTTCGGTTTCGATTTCGGCGCTCACCTGGGCCTCACCTCGTGGCTTGAAGCGGCGGTTGACATTCCGCTGTCGGCGCAAACTTATGGCGACGCTTACGGTCATCCCGCCTCCGCGGCGGACACGAGTGCTACGCGCACCGGCTTCTATGCTGGAGAGCCGTATACCAATGTGTCTCCGCCCGATGCTGCACCGCTCGATTCGCGACTTTCACTCAAGGCGCGGCTGTTTCGCAAACGCGGATTTGCCGTCGCAGCGCAAGCGCTGGTGACTCTGCCGTTTGGTGATGAAGCGGCATTCTTGGGTTCGAACGGATTTTCTTTTAGTCCCTTGCTCGTCGGCGATTTTACGCATGGCGGCCTTCGCCTCGCCGTCAATTTCGGTGCGGTGGTGCGAGCCTCGACGAGAATCTTGGATCCGCATGACGTTGCAGCCAACCTGACATCGCCGCGTCTTGTTCTAGAACTCGGACACGAGATCAGTTGGGCGGCCGCCATCGCCTACCGTTTTTCGCGATTTGTCGGAGCGGCGGCGGAAATTACTGGACTCACTCCGGTCGGACTTTCTTCCGGTGCGCGGGCCGATCATACCGCGGACGTTCTCGGCGGCTTGCAGATTTTTCCCGGTCACGATCTGGCAATCTCCGTCGGCGGTGGGGCGGGTGTGATTGTTTCGGCCGCGCGTCGAGATCTGTTTCGCACATTTGCTGGCATCACTTGGACGCCAGAGTCGCGATGACGCGCGCGCAGGGCAATCGCATCTTACATCCGCTCGTGCTGAGCTTGTCGAAGCACGTATGCTGGCGCCCTTCGACTTCGCTGCGCTTCGCTCAGGGTGAGCGGTTTTGATGGGTACCCCGTGGACGCGGATGTTTTTTCAGATGGTCTTTGCCACGGTTACAGCCACGGCGTGGGCACAAGAAGTCATGGTGCCCGATGTGATTGAACCGCCCGAACAGCCGCAGACAAAGAGCGATCGCTTACCCGATCGTGTTGAACTTGATCGCGACATCGAGCTTGCCAACCTGGTGACTTCGGCACAAAAAGGCGTCACCACGGTGCAAGAGGCGCCGTCGATCGTCACCATCATTACCGCCGACGAAATTCGCAGCCGTGGTTTTCGTACCATCCTGGAGGCGCTCACCACCGTCCCAGGCTGGATGGAGTCGAGCGCGATCGGTAATCAAGTGCCGGTACCGCTGGTGCGCGGCGTACAGCAAGCCGCGTTACTTTTGCACGACGGCATTTCGATGTTTGATCCCTGGGCCAACATCAGTCCGTTTGGTCGCAGCCAGCCGCTCGAGAACGTCAAGCGGCTGGAAATTGTCACCGGCCCCGGCGGCGTGCTATGGGGCGCCAATTCGTTTTTGGGAATCGTCAACGTGATTATGAAAGACGCCGACGACGTGCGCGGCGTCGAGTTCAACTCTGGTTATGGCGACGGCCCCGGCAATCGGCAGAATTTTCGCGGCTACGCCATGTTTGGCCACAGTTTCTTTCGCGGCAAACTGAAAATTTTTCAGCACGTCTCCTATGAGAACTACATCGGCACGACATTTCCTGCGCCGCAGTTTCTGGCCAATTCGCCATCACCGCAGCCGGCTGGTCCGGCGATTTACGGTGGAGTGCATGAAGTCGATCCAGCGCGCAGCTGGTTGGTCACAGTAGATGGCAAGTATTCACTCGGGCCGGTCAGCGTTTTTTACATGGTGCCGGTGGGCGATCTGCACCCGGCGTTCAGTTTCGGCAACACCACGGTGCCGAACACCAAATGGAACATGTACGATCGCTACGCTGCGCTCGAGTACCGCGATCGCTTCTTGCACGATCGGATCGATTTGACCGCGCGCGGCTATTTCACCCAGTTTGTTCGCGGCAACGCCGTCGAACTGTTCGGCCCGAGTTCGGTGTTTCCTGCGTTCACCAACACCGACGGCAGCGCCAATGTTGGAGGATTCCATTTTGATTTTTCCAAACAGCTGATTCAGCGCAGCGGCGGGACGGTCGACGCCGATTTTCATCTGCCGCGTTCGTTTCGCCTGCTCGTAGGCGGCGAGCTCTATTACGAATCGCTGACCGGATCGACAGTCTATTTTTCGGCGCCGCAGAGCCCGGCCGATTTGCCGATCTATTGTCCGGTGCAGAACGGCACTCTGGTGCCGACCTGTCCGCGGCAGTTTGTCAATGACGCCAGCCGTTTTGTCGGCGCGCTTTACACCAACTTGCAGTGGCGCCCGGTGGCTCAGTTGGCGCTCGATGGCGGCGTTCGAATGCAGAATGGTTTCAAGATTGGATCGACGCGTGCGTACGGATTGGTGCCGCTTTATTCCGCTGCTGTGGTGTGGAATTTTGTCCGCGATTTTCATTTCAAAGCGGCCTACGCCACCGGTTTTCGGCCGCCGGTCTATCAGAATACCGAAGCGGCGCTTGGCGGCGTCGAATTCGGCGCCAATCCAAACTTGAAAAATGAAACCTCACAATCGTTTGAGGGAGAATTGAACGCGCGACTGTTGCGCAACGTGCGTCGGGTGCGTGAACTGCAGCTGCGCCTCGACTACTCGTACACCTATCTTGGCAACCTTATTACCATCCGCCAAGGTCAGTACGAGAATTCCGGCAAGCGCGCCATCCACTCGGTCGAAGCGCTGAGCAAGTTGTACCTCCACGGCGATCATTTCGTGCAGGCCGCGTACACCTATTTGTATGCGGTGGGCAGCGACGTTGGCGTGATTCGCGCGCTGCCGAGCCATTGGTTTAATGTTGGCCTATCGTTCAACTTGATCAAAGACACGCTCGACGTGAATTCCAATTTGACTGTCACCAGCGCCTATCAAGATCCGAATCGTTATTCAGGTGGCGCCGGTTCAATCCCAGGCGCGACCCGCGATGCGCGGACGCCGGACATCACTTGGGATCGCTTGACGCCGGTGGCGCTGTTGCAAATCGGTGCCCGAGCCCGCTTCTATCACCAACGCATTACCCTCAGCGCGCAGGCCTACAACGTGCTCAACCAGCGCTACTACTTTCCCGATCCATTTTACGATTTGGCGCCGACGGTGGAAGTCAATCCACTCCCCGCCCCAGGATTCAATGTCTTCGCCTCGCTCGGCTATCGCCTGCCCTATTGAGCCTAGGAATCATGGTTGGCGCACGAATCGAAGTGGCTAACAGCCGACAGTTCGGAAAAATCTGGTCCGCACTGTTGGCTGTTAGCTGTAGGCTGTTGGCCCGCTAACCTTTGCTGACAAAGGAGAATCAAATTTATTTCTTCTCGGCGGGCGGTGGGGCGGACGCGGCGGAATCGCTCGCGGCTGTGGCGGCGGTTGGCAGCGTTGGCGCGGTCGGTGGCTGAATGCGCGCCAAGTCTTCCTTGATCCAGCGGTCGGCGGTGCCGGCGCCTTTGGTGTCGATGCCGATGCGCTCGAGCTTTCCGTCGTTGCCAAAATACTCCCAGACATCGACGCGGCCGTTGCTCTTCGACGAGCGCTCAAGTCTTACCAGCTTGTCAGCCTCGAAAAACATCCAGACGTCGGGCCGGCCATCGTTGTTGGTGTCGGCCTCTTTGCGCACCACTTTGCCGTTGTCGCGAAAACTCCACCATTCGACCTTACCGTCGGCATCGAGGTCGAATTCTTCACTCTTGATCGCACCGGTGGGATCGTAGATCACCCACATGTTCTTCCTGCCGTCGTGGTGCAGGTCGAGCTCCTCGCAAGTTCGCACTTCGGTGCCGCTGACGTTTAATAGGTAACGCCAGATGTCAGGCTTGCCGTCGTGATTGACATCGAGCGTCTCAATGCGCTTGCCGTTTTGTTCGCAACCGCTGTGATCGATCTTGACCGGCTCAGGCTGTGTTGCAGCCGGTTCAGCCGCGGCTGGGGCAGCGGTGGTTGGCGCTGGCTGATTGGAAGTTGTTGCACAGGCTGCTACACCAAGGATGAACAGCAGGCTTTTTTTCATCATGTCACCACAGTAGCGAGTCTGCACGCTCGGTGCAACATCGTCCGCGTTGAAAATCAAAGTGTGAAGGAACAAAGTGTGAACGAAAGTTGTGAACGACTGTTCATTTGTTGTCGTCTTTTGTCATCGAATTCCCGGGAAGAGCATCACTTTCGCCTTCGAGCAGTTGGCACTGGATTTGCTCATGTTGCGGACCAAGGGAGGTTCTACATGATGCCCAACTCGGCTGCTCGTTCGATGTACGGTTCGCCTAGGCCTAGTCGGCCGCCGTTCGGTCGCGTCTGGCCGCTGGCCCAGCGCTCCAACCGTCTTGGTAGCATCGAACGTTTTCGCCCGGTGCTCGCTCAGACGCCCCTTTTGCGCGTCGCACCGACTGCGGCCCTCGATGACCTGTTTGCCCGTTGCGAACTCCGCACCGCGCGCAAAAAAGGCGTGCTGGTTAGTCTTGGAGAGCTGGTCGATTCGATCTATCTCATTGCCGCGGGCCGCGTCCGGGTGCAGCGAAGTGCCAACAATGGCCGCGAGATGACCGTCGGTGAGTACGGACTGGGAGAATTCTTCGGTGAAAGTGTTTTACAGGCCGCCGGCCCGAGTAAAGAGACCGTGCTTGCGACCGAAGATGTCACCGTGCTGCGGATTCGCCGCGACGAACTGCTCAGCCATCTGCAAATGTTTCCCTCCACCGGCGTGAGTTTGACGGCGGAGCTGGTGCGTCGTCTCGATCGCCAAAATGACACCGCTGCTGATCTGGCGCTGTACGAAGTGGAAGAGCGTTTGTTACGTCTGATTGGTCGCCTTGCAGCCCGCGACGGCGAGCGCGTCAGCGACGGTGTGGTGATTCGCCGCATGCCGACCCAGCAGGTACTGGCCAATCAAGTCGGGAGTTGCCGTGAGACGGTTTCGCGCACCATAACAGCGCTGGAAAAACGCGGCCTCATTCACACCAACGGGCGAATGCTGATACTCAAGACGTAAGACGTATGTAAAACTTTGAGCGAAACGAAGAAAATCAGCTGGAAAAACGCCATTCCTGCGTGCTAATTAGTTCAGAGAAATGGCCGGGCCTGCCCGGTTGCGGAGCTCAGGGCGAGCGGAACGATGCGGTGAAGTCAGTTTTTGCAAGGTCGGTGAGTTACGGCTGAAGCGTGATGTCGACGGGGGAGTGTTGGTCGGTGGTGGTGCCGTCGCCGACTTGGCCGTCGTAATTGTAGCCCCAGCACTTGACCGCGCCGTTGCTGTACATGGCGCAGCTGGTTCCAAAGCCGGCTGCCACTTGGGTGACACTGGTGGCGGCGGCGAGAGTTTGCACCGGACTCGAGGCCGAGGTGGTGGTGCCATCGCCGATCTGGCCATAGTCATTGTAGCCCCAGCACTGCAGCCCGCCTGACACCACCGCGCAACCGTGTGCGTACGATTGTCCGACGCTTACCGCAGTCGCATTGGCGGTGATGCCCGAGACTTGGGTGGCATAAAGATGGTCGATTCCGTCTCCCGCACCCAGGCCGAGCATGGATCCCCAGCACTTGACTGCACCACTGACGATGGTGCAGCCGTTTGATAGGCCAAGCGCAATCGTCTGCGCTCCCGAGGCCGGGCCGAGTAGATCGATAAATGCCGGGACCTCGTCGAGGGTAGCTCCGTACGCGTAATCGGGGTTGCCCCAGCAGCGGACGCCACCGTCGACCACAGCGCAGCTTGTCGTTCCGCTGATAGCGAGCGCGGTAACGCCCGTGGCTATCAAAGGGGCTGCCGGCACCAACACACCAGCGCCCCAACACCTGACCGCGCCCCCGACCAGCGCGCAGCTTTGAACCGGGCTGGCCGCGACCGCAATCACTCCTGACGCCGCCGCGATAGCGGTGACCGGACCCAGTCGATTGGTGGTGGTGCCGTCGCCGAGCTGACCGTAAACATTTTGGCCCCAACACTGGACGCCGCCTGCGACCACTGCGCAGGTATGGGCAAGGCCGGTGGCGATCATGGTGACGCTGCTTCCGGATCCGAGGTTGTCGACCCAAGCTGGACTGTCCACTTCGGTAGTAGTGCCATTGCCGAGTTGACCGGAGTTGTTTCTGCCCCAGCACTGCACCCCTCCGGTCACAATCGCGCACGTGTGATGGCAGCCGGCTAAGGTGCCGCCGATCGGCGCGGTGGCGGCGGTGAGGGTGGCGGTTCCGGAGGTCAGCACCAGACCATCGTCGCTGGCGGTAATCGTCGGCGATTCGCTGGCGTTGTCGAGCACAAAGAAGCTAGCCGAGGAGGTACTGGCAGCGATGGTCAAACTACTGGTGCTGGTGGTGCAGGTCGAGTCGCTAAAAAGCTGTAGGCCCAAATCTTGCGCCAGCGAGATCGAAACCGTCGCGGCTGCAAACGCGCCATTGTTGTTGGCATCCTGCAGCACGACCGACGCCGCGTTGCAGGTGCTGCGCGCGATGGTCGGTGCCACCGCCACCATCAACTTGGTGGCGACGCCCGAAATGGCGACCGACACCGGACTACTGTTGATCGCGATCACCGATTTTTGATTGCCGAGTTGTCCCGAACTGCCAAACCCCCAACACTTGAACGTTTGGTCATTAAAACGGGCGCAACCGTGGTAATATCCGACCGAGACTTCGGCGACGTTCTGGCCGGCGGCGATGGCTTCGACCGGAATCATGCTCAAGGCCACGTCCCCGTTGCCAAGCGCGCCGTAGGCGCCACCGCCCCAGCACTGCACGCCACCATTGACCGTCGCACACGTGGTTACCAAGTAGGTCGCTATCGAAGTGGCCCCCGAGCTCAGGCCAAGCACTGGTGCGGGGGGCTGGTAACCGGCTTGAACAACTCCGCGGCCAAGTGTGCCGTAGGTGTTGACGCCCCAGCACTGGACCGCGCCGCCGATGATTGCACAGCCGCTTTCGCTGCCAAGTGAGAGCGCGGTTACGGCTGACCCCGGGCCGAGTTGGAGGTCAGCGTAGGTGGGACCAACACCATTGTAAGAAAACCGTCCCAATGCTCCGGACGAGTCCGTTCCCCAGCACTTGACGCCGCCATTGACCACTGCACAAGTACCCGATCCCGCTACTTGGGCCGCGATCGCAGTTGCACCGCTAGCGACCAGGCTGCTTTGAGGGGTGGTGTAAAAGTTGTTATCGCCTGATCCAAAGCCCATCTGTCCGCCAATGTTTCCTCCCCAGCATTTGACCGCTCCCTTGATGAGCGCGCAGCTGTGATGCAGACCGGCTACCACGGCGATGACGCCCGACCCGCCAGCGATCGCGGCCACCGACTCGAGACGATTGGTCTGCGTGCCATCGCCGAGCTGCCCAGAGGCGTTGTATCCCCAACACTTCACCCCGTCGTTCACCACCGCGCAGGCATGATTCTCTGCGGTTGCAACCAAGGTTGCGCCGGAGCCACGCGGAATACCACGCACCTGCACCGGAAAGCTCGAGCGCGCGGTCGAGCCGTCGCCAAGTTGACCATAGTAATTGTCGCCCCAGCACTGCACTCCGCCGTCGTAAACGGCGCAAGCGTAGTTGCGGGAGCCGTTTGCAATTCTGCCGTCGAGCGGAGCGGCCTGAAAAGCGGCGTTGGCGCTGCCACTTGCGAGCCCAGCATTGCTGGCAGTGACCGTGATCGGCTCGACACTCGCATCTTTGACATAAAAATTGGCCACACTGGTGGCGGCAGCGATGGTGACACTGTTAATTGGAACCGTGCAGTCCGAATCGCTGTAGAAACCGAGCGACCCGGTGGTAGCGAGAGCGACCACGGTGGCTGCAGCCGGATAGGCAACATAGCTGCTCGCGTCTTTGGTCACTACCGCGCCGGCGCCACAAGTGTTGGTGGCAATTTTTGGCGCCACCGACACCACCAGCTGGCTTGGCGTCGACGGAGTCGCAACCATCACTGGGCTGGTCTCACCCAGGGTGGTCTGGCGATTGCCGAGCTGTCCGGAGCTGTTCACGCCCCAACATTTGAGCGTGCCATTGCTGTAGTTCGCACAGGCGCTGGTACCGGCGGCGGCGACGCCACTGACCCCGCCACCGGTGATGGTGTCGACCGGGGTGGTTCGCTGGGTGGTGGTGGTGTCGCCAAGCTCGCCGTAGGTGTTGGCTCCCCAACACTGGAGGTTGCCGTTTGCCACGGCGCAGGTCGATGATTCCGAGGCCGCCACTGCGGTGACGCCCGAGCTCAGCCCGCTGACCCCGATCGGGAGCCAAGAATTTGTGGTATTGCCAATCCCGAGCTCGCCGTTGCCGTTTCCGCCCCAGCACATCAAAGCGCCGCTCACCACCGCACAGACATGGATTGATCCTACCGACACTACTTGCGCGCCGCTGCCTGGTCCAAGTAGGTCAATGTACGCGGGCGACGCTAGGTCATTGAGGTTTCTCCCCTTCTGACCAAGCGCGCCCCAGCACTGCACGCCGCCGCTCACAATCGCGCATACGGTGCCGCTTCCGAGCGAAAGCGCGGTTACGCCTGCGGTGACGAGCGAAGCGGTGGGAACCGACCCGATGCCGTTTCCCCAGCATTGTACTGCGTCGCCCACCAGCGCGCAGCTGTTGGTTGCATCGGCGGCGACTTGCGTGACCCCAGAACCGGCCACGATCGCAGTCACCGGCTCGTAGCGATTGGTGGTGGTGCCGTCGCCGAGCTCGCCATTGGTGTTGGCGCCCCAGCACTGGACTCCGCCTGAGACCACTGCGCAGGCGTGGGTTGGTGAGACATTGCTCATCGCCACAAACGTGGCGTTCGAACCATCGGGAATGCCATGCACCTGCACCGGAAAGCTCGACGGTTCGAGCGAGCCGATGCCGAGCTCTCCATAGCCGTTGCTGCCCCAGCACTGGACGCCGCCGCGCACGATCGCGCAGGTTGAGTTTGCCAGACCGCTCCCTCGTGCGATCAGGCCGTCTGCGAGAGCGGCGACCACCGTCACATTGGCACTGCCGCTCGACCAGCCGGCGCCGGCATTGCTGG
>JAHFDU010000056.1 GCA_023248835.1 Myxococcales bacterium
CTGTTTCGGCGGTTTTCACTCGGCGATCCGGAACAGCCGCACGAGATTGACCTTTTCACCGGCTACCGGATCGAGCACCGTTTCTTCCGAGGTGAAGCGCAAAAAGACAATTGTTCGCCCGGCGCCTCCGGCATGTGCGACTTGCCGATCGTTGGATCTGGCACCGCGCGCAGCGACTGGTTCCAGGAGAGTTCGTTCGAAGTGACCTACGTGCGTTCGTTTCTACTTTCGCTCGGCTATACACTGACGCTCGATCTATCAAACAGTTTTGGCGAATCATTGGTGCGTCACACAGTGGCGTCGAAAGTTGGCGTGCGGTTGCCGTGGCAGCTCTATGCCACTGCCAAAATCCAATTTCTGTTTACCCATTTTCTCAACGCCCAAAAATTTCCCGCGCTTGCCGAGCAAACTTTCATCAGCCTCGACGAGGAAAATCGCAATTCGCTGGTGGTGGAGCTCGAGCGCGCGGTGTGGCGGCGCGATCTGTTCGTCAAGGTGCGCTATTCGCTCTACACCAATGAGCTCACCTCTGCTCCGGTTGATTTTCAGCGCCATGTGATTTTTCTCGGCATCCGTTACAAGTGGGAAATCACCCGCTGACCGGCGTAAGATATGAGCAGTGTCGACCTCGCTCGCTCCAGTGCAAGACTGCGTCTTTCTCGATGCTGGCGAAGCAGCCGATCAGGCTCACTTGCGGCAGCGGGTCGATCTTGGCGCTGCGATTACGGGTTTGCAAATTTGCTATTTCCTCGGCGAAACGCCGCCGAGCGATCCGCCAGAAAATCTGGTGCACGTCCCTCTTGCCGATGCGGCAAACTGGTGGGCGCGCACGCGCTATCGCCTGCCGACGCAGCTCCAGCTACCGCGCTCGATCACCGACCCGGATGAAATTGCCCGACTCGGCCAGATGGTGCACAGATTGCTCTCGCCTGCGGTTGCAATACGCAACCAGGCCGCGACCGAAATTCGCCATCGCTATGCGTCGCGCCCGATTCAGCCAAAGCCAGACCGCGATCGACTGCGCGTAATGGCGTGGTCGAGTCGCCTGACCACGGTGATGCAGTACTGCTCGCGCGCACTTCTCAGCGCGTTTTCAAGTCTTGGTCACGAGACCCGGCTCGAAACCGAAGCCAACGAGATGGAAGCGCTCGACGACTCGCACCTCTACGCCGCGCTCGCAGAATTTGATCCGCACCTCATCATCAACATCAATCACGCCAACCACCGCTATCTTCCGACCGACCTGGTCAACGTCGTGTGGTGGCAGGATCCCCTCGCCGACGACACGATTGGCAAATGGCGTGAGCGCGACCTGATCTATTCAGTGGTAAGTCAGTTCGTTGCGCCGGTACTCGCCACCGGGCTTGCTCCCGAGCGCGTCGCACTGCAGCCATTCTGTATTGATCGCGACTGCTTTCGCGTCGAGGCAAGCGCCGCAGAGCGAGAAGATAAAGTGGTTTTTGTCGGTACCGCCGCTGGCACTCAGTTCGCAAAAAATGCGCGCGCGTTGGCGGTGATTGCCGAGATCTCGCAGCGTCTTGAGGCCGGCGAATCGATATTCAATCACGAGGTAGCGGCGCTCGGTGCCAAGCACGGCATCCCGGAAGTAGAAGCGGTGTGCGAGATTTTCTACGGCGTGACGCGCGACTATGCGGTGCGCTGGTTGTGCCAGACACCGGGTATCAAAATCGAGATCTATGGCCCGGGCTGGGAGCGCGATGAAATAGTGGCGCCTTTTCACCGCGGCGCATTGGCGCACGGCCGCGCGGTTGCCGACGTTTATCGCTCTGCCAAATACGCGTTGGTGGTGCATCCGTTCTCGGTGTCGACTCAGCGACTGGCTGAGGCGGCCGCTTGCGGCTGCATCCCGATCATCTATGACTGCCGCTTTCAGGCCGATTTTCCGCACTGGGAAGAGTGGGCGCTCTATTTTCGCACCCGCGCTGATCTGACGGCCTGCGTGCGCGCCGACCGGCCGACGGTGGCGACCAAGATTGCCGAATATTTCGACTACACCCGGTTTGCGCAGCGCATCCTGCACGACGCAGCGAAATTTTTCTAAACCCAAACGTGGTACTCTAAAACGTGCGCTCCCTCTTGGAAGCGAGTGATCGCTTGGCCAATTATCTTGGCCTCAGTGGTGCGACGATCGCCGCGATTGCGGCGCGCAACGAAGCGGAGGCGCGCCAAGCGCTTGCGCGGGTGCGCAGTCAGCGTGACATTGTGCGGCTTACGGCGGCGCTGCTCGCCGAGCCAGACGCGACCGGCAAAGATCCCAAGCTCGAGGGGCAGTGTCGCCAGGCGCTGCAGGTCATCTCCGGCCACGATCAGCAAATACAAAAGTGGCTGCAGTCGCTGCAGCAGCCCGACGCCGAGCTGCTCGCGACCGCAGCGGGCGTCCAGCGACTGGTTGATCTGGCGCTGCCACTCGAATGGAACGTATTGCGCGATTTGGTGGTGCTGCTCGGCGCCGGCTCCGAATTGGTCGCGCTCGAGTTGGTCAGGCGCGGACAGCAACGATTGTTTGTCTATTGGCCCCATCCGAGTGTGCCGCGCTTTCCGGCGCAGGCAGTGGTGGTGCGCGACCAGATGGAATTTCGCATGGCGCTGCTCAACGAAAACGCCGGTCCGCTGCCGAACAGCGGAGTGTTTCGGCGATTTCCCGATGCGGCGGTTTCTGACGAAGACGTCGAAGCATTCAAACAGATTGCAACCGAGAATCTCAACCAGCAGCATTCGGCCTACGGCACCATCGCCATGTACGGCGAGCTGTGGGTGACGCAAGGAATTAAGAATCTGCACCACATCGCGGCGTCGCCGCCGGTGAACGCGCTCTATGGCGCATTCGCTGGTCGCCCCGCGGTGGTGGTGTCTCCCGGTCCGTCGCTGCAAAAAAACATTGAGGTCCTGTCGACGCTCAAAGGACGCGCGCTCATTCTCACGTCGGTGCAGTCTATAGCGCCACTTGCCAAGGTCGGTTTGGCGCCCGATCTCGCGCTGATGTCCGATCCGGTCGACATGAGCTATTTGCTCGACAATTTTTCGCCGGTGCAGGTGGGGAATCTGGCGTTGGCTTTGAACGCGCACTCGCGCTTTTTTGAATTCGGCGCGCCGGCGTTTACTTTTTCGACCAACTCCAAACTCGACGCTTGGATCTACTCGATCTTCGGCGACGACAGCCGGCTGGCTTCCGGCGGTTCGGTCTCCTGCTCAGCATTCAGTCTGGCCATCTTGCTCGGCTGTGATCCGATCGTTCTCTGCGGGCAGGACCTTTCGTTTCCGCGCTCGGGAGAGATGTACATTGCCTCGAGTCCACACGCCGGCGTGCGCGTCGACGTGCTCGACGACGGAAAAATCAAAGTCGACTACTCGAGCCACAAGGAGCACGTGCGCAAAGTGGCGCCGACGCGGGGAGCGCTGCCAGCGGTCGAACTTCCCGGCTACTACGGCGGCACGGTGCTGTCGAACGGCGACTTCGCTATGTTTCACAGCTGGTTTGAAAACATGATGACACTCGGCAACGGTCGTCGTCGGGTGTTCAACTGCACCGAGGGCGGCGCTTTTATCCGCGGCATGGAGCACGTTCCGCTTAAGCAAGTGTTAGCCGCGCACATGACGGAGACGTTTGATATCGCGACGCCGTTTGCGCGCGCGCAAAAGCAAGACTTTAGCGCCCGCTCGGCTCGCGCCCTCGCCTGGGTGAAAGCGATGACCGGACTGGTGGCGAGCGCGTCGGTGCTGGCGAAAAAATGCGCTGGTCTCGCGCTCGATCCGACGGAAAAGAACCTTGGCGAGCTCCGCCTGAGTGAGGCTGACCTCAGTCGCGCGCTTGCACCATTGCCATTTCTTTCGATCATGAAGCCGCTGGAACTTTTCGAAGCGCTCGATGCGTCGCGGGTGGCGACAACGCTGCAATCCAATCTTGACGCTTCGCTGCGGCTCTACTCGCTGGTGATTCGCGCCGGTGAGTTACTCTTGCCACTTCTCGAGGCTGAGCAAGCGAAGCTTCAGGCCCGCTCGTCCTGAGCCTGTCGAAGGGCGTCCTTGAGAATGCGCCGCGCGAAATTGCGATAGTCGAAAAATTCGCCAAAACGTTCCGGATGGATGGGCCGCTCAATGCGCACGCATTCGGCGAGCTCGGCCGGGGTGCGAAAATAGAGCGCGAACTCCTCCCAGTGCGGTGGATCGGCTTGAAAGCGGCAGTCATAAACGATCGGAATGCAGCCGCAGGCGCCGACTTCGGCGAGACGCTGAGTAGAAACCGAAAAGGGATGTAACACCAACGCGTACTTGGCCGAGCGATAGACCTCTGCCACCGCTTCACCGTGCGGCAGCACGCCGCGATGACAGGGCGCTACCACCGGGTCGTTTTCCCAGAAACGTCCATAGACGTCGACGTGGATACCATGAATTTGGCACAGCCAACGCACGATGTGATCGCGCATGACCATGTAGGAGAGTTGAAAAATCGATCGATAACGGGAAATTCCATAACGCGCGCCGATCGCCGCCACTTCGTCACTCGGTGTCGCAGCGCCCGCGGCAAGCCGGGCGTTCAATTCGTCGATCATGGCTCGGTCGTTGGCGTCGCCAGCGAACGCGAAATTGGCTGCGTTGCCGACAAACACCACGCGATTTTCGCGTGATCGTTGGCGGTCTTTTTCGTCGAGAAAAAAAACTTCTCGATCAATGCAGAACGGCTGGATCTGAACCCGCTCGGGTGCAATTCCAGTGGCGCTGATCTCCTTGATGTATTGACCGACTGCGGTGTAGACCAGATCGTTGGCGCGCCACTGGATGGTTGTGCCCTGCGGAAGGAACGACTCGAGCGGATCCTGTACCCAGACTACGTTGCGTACATCTTCGGGCAAAAAACGATTGTTGCTGAAATTGATGTTGAGACAGATGTGCGGATCGAAATTTTCTAAGGTATTCGCGATCTCGACTTCGTTGAGGTCCTCTTTGTCACTGCGCTCAATGACAAATTGCACCTGGTGGCCAAGTTCGGCAAAGGCGTCGAGCAGCGCGCGCGCGGCGTATTGCACCACCGTGGTGTAGCGCGTCGTCACCGCCAACACCCGCAGCGGCGCGTGGGCGCTGATCGGCGACGGCCTGCGGCTGGCATAGCGACTGGCGATTTCGATCGAAGTTTGTCGGCGTTTCGCCTTCGCCTCTTCGAGTAGCGCTGTCACTTGATGCGCCTGCGCCATCAGCATTTCGGGATTCCGGACGGCGGGAGGAAACAGCACCTGGCTCGGCCAGCGGTACCGTGTGTGCACCAAGAACTCGACCAGCCGCTCGGGCCTCACCGCGATCAGATTCTCCGGCGCATCCGTAATCTCGTGCTCGCCGACGTAGTAGCACATCTGAAGCCCGGTCAGCGCCGGCGTCACCTGCACGCGCTGCCGCAGACTGGCGACAAACCAAGCCTGCAACGGATCGAAAAACAGACAATCTAGTACTTCCGGCTGGGCGGGCGCCGATGTGGACACGGTTCATTATAGCGTGGATGCCAAGTTTCCCTTTGTGAAAGCGTGGCCGTAAGTTATAAGGCCGCGCATGGAAGTCGCGCCCGGAAGGCAGTCGCTCACCGACGTTGCCGAGTTGCATTCTGCTGTCGTGCGATCGGAGCGAATTTGGATCGACGTCGTGGCCAGTGGCCCGAGCACGTTGCTGGTGGAGCAGTTTTGTTTTCCAGGCTATCGCGTTGACACTCGATCGGGTCCGGCGCCCGCGGCACTGCGCTGCCGCGACGACGGTCGCCTGCTGATTGACTTGCCGGAAGCCGGCCGCTATTTGTTGCGCGTCCGTCTTGGGTTGACGCTGACGCGGCTGGTGGGCACCAGTGTGTCGCTGGTTGCGCTCGCGATTTGGTTGTTCCTGCTGTGGCATGCGAAGCGAGGCTCTGTCGCGTGACCGGACGTCGCCTATTTGCTGGGCTTTTTGCAGCCCTGACCTTGGTGTCGCTGGTGCCAGTGTGGAGTCAGCGCATGCTGCCGATGCTCGACACCGCCAATCACCTTGCCCTCGTGCGCGGCTGGCACAGCTACTACGATCCCGTCTATCACCTCGCGGACTTCTACGACTTGCGAGTGAAATTGGTCCCCTATTTCCTGTTTTACGCTGCAATTCACTTGTTGATGCTGCTGCATTTTTCGATCGAGACGGCAAACAAGTTGTTCCTGTCCGCTTATCTCATTCTGTTTCCTCTGTCGGTTCTTTACCTCGTCCGTTCGTTTGGCCGTTCCGATTGGTTAGCTCTCGGCGGATTCTCGCTCGCTTTCTCGCAGAGCTGGATGTATGGCTTCTCGTCGTTCATGATGGGCACCTGTTTTACGCTGCTGGCGATCGGGGCGATCTGTCGCTATCTCGAGGCCGGTCGTGATCGCGACCTTTTGGCGCTGACCATCTTCAACCTGCTTGCGTTCTTTGGTCACATTCTATCGTTGGTTTGTCTATGGCGTGGTGGCGCGTTTTAAGGAGGCAATAGGAGAGATAAAATATCCCGACGTGTTTCACGCCGACAATGTCCGGCCATGGCAGCTGCCGCTGTTCGACTATTTCATCGTCCGCGACGGCAGCGACGAGTGGGCGCCCGAAGATCTGTCGCTGCAAAAAATCGCCGAGCGCGGCGACTGGACGATGTACAAACGTATGTACAAAACCACCGAAGAGCCCTGAGTCAGAATGGCATCGGCTATGGTTGAAATCGTTTGGGGTGATCACCGATGTCGAGATCATCGCCGTGGGTCGCAAGATTCGAGAAACCGCCCGATTGGAACGGGAAAGTGGTATTATTCGAGAGATGACCTGTCGAGGGTTGTGGGTTGTGCTCGTCGCTGGCTGCGCCACTCCGACAGGGTTGGGCGATGCCGCTGCAGGCACTGACGCCGGTGACTCGGCGATGCCGGTCGCAGACGACTCGGGCGTCGACGCAGCAGCTGAGGCAGCCGCGCCCGATCTGGCGCCAGCTGGGCCGCCCTATACACTTTCGGTGACCCTCGCCGGCAACGGCCTGGGGTCGGTGGTCTCTTCGCCCGCCGGAATCAGCTGCTCAAGTGGAACCTGCGCTGCGCTTTTTTCAAACCAGTCGGTGACGCTGACCGCCAGCGTCGGGCATGGTAGTTTTTTCCAAGGTTGGACGGGAGATTGTAGTCGAGCCCAACTCACTTGCGTGGTGGCGGTCAACCAATCGCGCAACGTCACCGCAACGTTTTCCTCGGTCCAGCACAATTTGGTTTTTGTCTCGTCGGCAAGCTACGCCGCGAATCTCGGCAGCGCGGCCGCCTATGATCAGAAGTGTAACCAGCTCGCGACAGCCGCCGGAATCAACAACGACAGCAACGACGCTTTTGTTGCCCTGGTGCGGGATGGTTCGCGCGAATTCGCCGTCGTGCTCGGCGCGGCCCGTGGATTTGTGCGTGTCGACGGCGCGCCGATCGCTGACACGGCCGTCAATCTCCTGAGTTCGAGCCAGATGTTCAACAACATCGGGCTTGATGAGCATGGAACCGAAGTGCTCGATGGCAAGGTGTTAAGTGGAATCAGTCCAACTGCCGATCTCTCCTACACTTGCTTCAGTTGGACCTCGACCTCCACCGGTTCTTACGCTTTTCCAGGCAATACCAGCAGCGGCCCGGTCAAGTGGCTTTACAGTTTTCCCGCCGAAAACTGTTCGGCTCAGTTGCGTCTGTACTGTTTCATGAAAACGCTCACCGTCGCGCTGAGCTCGACGGTGACGGCCGGCAAGAAAATCTATCTCAGCAATTCGAATTTCTCACCGGGTGGAGGCCTCTCCGCCGCGGATGCACTCTGTGATGCGCAGAAACCGCTCGGGACCACCGGCACTGGAAAAGCTCTGCTCGCAACCACCAGTGCAAGCGCATCGAGCCGCCTTCACCAACTGAGCTATGTCCGTCCAGATGGGCAGCTGGTGGGCACCGGCAACGAGATCTCGCTCGGCAATGTGCACACCGGCATCTGGCAGCGCGGCGACGGTAGTTACGTCTACGGCAGCGCGTGGTCGGGGACGGAGTTTGTCAACCAAACGGCGGCCACGGCCAACAACTGCCATGACTGGACATCGGCCATGATGAGCGACACTGCACTGATTGGCGACGCCCATTCGGTGACCACTTGGTGGTCGAACACCAATGGCGATCCGGCTCCGTGCTCCACCGCGCAACTGTTGCGCTGTTTCGAAGAATAGACTTTAAGACCGGATCCAAAAAATCTAATGCGATCTGGGTGGTTGTACTGTATATTTGTTCAGTATGGGCTCCTTGCTCTCACTCGTGCGTTTGGCCGGTTCGCTGCCGGAGCTGCAGCCGACCGAATGGGGGCTCAGTGGCTTAAGTGGGCGCTTGAGCGAGCTCGGCGGCGGGGCAGCGGTGACGATTGCTTGCGGGCTGCTCTATGAGGCCCAGCAGCGCGGCGATCCGACGGCCTGGATCTCCGACGGGAAACCGCTTTTTTTTCCACCCGATGTCGCAACCGACGGAATTGATCTCGAAGCGCTCATCGTCGTCCGTGCACCGGGTGCTCAAGCGGCGCTGCGTGCCGGATCGGAGTTGGCGCGTTCGGGCGCTTTCGCTCTGCTGGTGATCGATCTGGCGTCGTCGCAAGTTCCGCCGCCGCTGATGACGCGGCTGCTCGGCCTGGCGCAAAAGCACGAAGTGGCGGTGCTCTTTTTGTCCGAGTCGCCGCTCGGTTCGCTGATTTCACTGCGCGCCGAGACGCAGGTGCAAAGACGGGGTCCGTTTCAGTTTGAATGTGGTTTGCAGGTGGTCAAAGACAAGCGGCGCGCGCCCGGCTGGAGCCACGTCGAGGTGTGTCGTGGAACGGCTGGCTTGCGTTAATCTCTTCGAGCTGCCGCTGCAGCTGCTGTTGCATCGCCATCCCGATTGGAAAAAATTGCCAATCGCGGTGCTGGATCGCGATACGTCGCAGGGATTGCTACAGGCGGTCAATTGGCGCGCGCTCAAATTAGGAGTGCGACGAGGCCAGCGCTACGGTGCCGCGCTCAGTCTGTGTGCTTCGCTGCGCGCCGGCGAAGTCTCGACGACAGAAGTGAATGAAAGCCTAGAGCAATGCAGCGAAATCTTACAAAAATTCACTCCTACCGTGGAGCCTTGCGGAGACGAGCCCGGTCTGTTTTGGCTCGATTCAAGTGGTCTTCATCGTCTCTATCCTTCGCTGCAAAATTGGGCAGAAAAGATCATTGCAGCGCTGCGCACGATCCATTTTGAGGCGGCGATGGTGGTCGGCTTTGGGCGATTTGCCACTTATGCGCTGAGTAAAGCTTCGCGTCGCACGGTGGTGATAAACGATCGAGACCAAGAGACACGGGCAATGAGGCAAGTGCCGCTTGCGCGCATCGGATTTGAGCCCGAAGTAAGCGCGCTGTTTGAAAAATTGGCGGTGCGCGCTGTCGGTGATTTTGTCGCGCTACCGGGGGCAGGGATTCGGCGCCGGTTTGGTGAGCGCGCCTATCGCCTGCATCGATTGGCGGCAGGCGATCTGGAATTACCGATGTCGCCGGTTGCCGCGAGCGAGCGCTATGAGCGTAGCGTCGATTTCGACGAGCCCGATAGCCATTGCGAGAGTCTGCTTTTTCGCATCAAGCATGAACTCGATCACTTGTTGCAGAAATTGGCAGAGCGGGGCAGGGCGCTGCGTGCACTAACGCTGGTGTTTACACTCGAGAAACACCCCGCTCGCCATGAACTTGTCGAAGGGTTTCAGCAAAAGATCGAACCGGCTGAGGCGACGCTTGATGGCGTACAGCTGTTGCATCTGGTGCGCTTGCGAATGGAATCGATGTCGCTGGTAGCCGGCGTGGTGCGAATAGAACTTTTTGCAACCGCTGTGCGGGCGAGCGCGACGCAGCTGCAACTGTTTGCCGAAAAACCGCGCCGCGATTTGAAAAGCGCCAACCGCGCCTTGGCGCGCATTGTCGCGTTGTGGGGCAACCGCTCGGTGGTGCGAGCTCAATTGCGTGAGGGCCACTTACCTGAAGCGCAATTGAGTTGGGAGCCGACCAGCGAAGTGTTAGCGCCAAAACCACGCGCTCGTATCGGGCCGCGGTCGCTGGTACGGCGATTGAGCGCTCGCCCGATCGCGCTGTCCTACGACCCTTCGACCCTTCGACCGGCTCAGGGCTCAGGGCGAGTGGTCAGGAGCGGGAGCAAAAGGAATCCCGATGGCTGGCTTCCTCTCGGTGCGGTTCATGGTCCGGTCGAGCATGCGCTCGGTCCTTATTCAATTTCCGGCGGCTGGTGGCAACAGGAGGTCGCGCGCGACTACTACTTTGTCGAGCTGCGCTCAGGTGCGATGCACTGGATCTATTACGATCGCCAGCGCAGTCGCTGGTTTTGGCACGGACAAGTTGGGTGAGCTACGCCGCTTTGTGGTGCAAGAGCAACTACTCCTTTCTCGAGGGAGCGAGCCACCCTGAAGAGCTGGTGGAAGAGGCGCATCGGCATGGACTTGCGGCGTTGGCGCTCACTGATCGCGATGGCGTTTACGGCGTGGTTCGCGCCCATCAAAAGGCGCGCGAGCTTGGCGTGAAATTGATTTTGGGCGCGCAAGTCTCCTTCGACCCTTCGACAGGCTCAGGGCAAACGGTCAGGATGAGCGGCGCTGCAGAGGGCAGCGTGGTGTTGTTGGTGCAAGATCGGCAGGGTTGGGCGAATCTTTGTCAGCTGCTCACCGTCGGACGGTTGCGCTCTGAAAAAGGGAAGTGCCAAGTCACCGCCGCGGAAGTATGTCAGCACGCGTCCGGCTTGTTGGCATTGTTGCCGAGTTTTTCGCTTGCTCTGTGCGAAGAGTTTGGTAGTGCATTTTTCGATCGACTGTACGTCCTGGTTGCACGCCACCGACGAGCGGAAGAGGTCGCGATCGAGGCCGAACTGCGCGCGATCGCCGAGCGATGCAACCTTCCCGTCGTCGCTGGCAGTGAAGTGCTCTACCACCAAACCGCGCGTCGACGATTGCAGGATGTGGTCACTTGCATTCGTCATGGCGTCACTTTGCACACCGCCGGGCGGCTTACCAAACCGAATGCGGAACACTTTCTCAAGAGTCCCTATGCATTTGCGACGCTGTTTGCCGATGACGAAGCGGCGGTGGCGCGCACGCGTGAGATCGTTTCACGTTGTACATTTTCGCTCAGCGATTTGCGCTATCGCTATCCGTCTGAGCGACTTCCCGACGGAAAAAACACCGCAGAGTGGTTGCGCGAACTGACTTTTACTGGTGCTCGCAAGCGCTATGGCGGTGAAGTGTCGAAAGAAATTGCTGCGCAGCTCGACAAAGAGCTCGCCCTCATCGAGGAGCTCGACTATTGCGGCTATTTTTTGACGATGTGGGAGATCGTCGAATTTTGCCGGCACCAAAATATTCTTTGCCAAGGACGCGGCTCGGCGGCCAACTCGGCGGTCTGTTTTTGCCTCGGCATCACCGCGGTTGATCCGGTGCGAATGAAACTTTTGTTCGAGCGCTTTTTGTCGCGCGAACGCGCCGAGCCACCCGACATCGACCTCGACATTGAGCACGAGCGACGCGAAGAGGTGATTCAGCACGTCTATCAAAAGTACGGTCGCTCGCGCGCGGCGATGGTCGCCAACGTGATTCGCTATCGTGTGCGCTCAGCGATTCGCGATGTGGGAAAAGTGCTGGGGATTTCCGAAACCAGTCTTGATCGCTTGGCCAAACTTTCGGCGCACGACGAGCTTGAGCACACCTTGCAGTTGAGCGAGCTTGATGTTTCGAGCCATCCTCATCAACTGCTGCTGCAGCTCGCCAATGAGATCTGTGATTTTCCGCGCCACCTGTCGATCCATCCCGGCGGTTTTTTGCTCGGCCACGAACCGGTTTCGACGCTGGTGCCGATCGAAAATGCGACGATGGAAAATCGCACTGTGATTCAGTGGGACAAGGACGACGTCGAGGCGCTTGGGCTTTTCAAAGTGGATCTGCTCGGTCTCGGAGCGCTCACGCATCTGCATCGCGCTTTTGATCTGATTTCACTCGAGCGCCGCATCGATCTTTCGCTCGCTACCATTCCCGAGGGCGA
Organism: Myxococcales bacterium; assembly: GCA_023248835.1. Taxonomy (GTDB): domain Bacteria; phylum Myxococcota_A; class Polyangia; order Palsa-1104; family Palsa-1104; genus JAHFDU01. Next base: position 12,077 of record JAHFDU010000056.1, read on the forward strand.
CGAAGCGACGTACACCATGATTCAGCGCGGCGATACCGTCGGCGTGTTTCAGATTGAGAGCCGAGCCCAGATGTCGATGTTGCCTCGACTCAAGCCGAAGAATTATTACGATCTGGTGATCGAAGTCAGCATCGTGCGGCCGGGCCCGATTACCGGCGGCATGGTGCACCCCTATTTGCGACGGCGAAATGGCGAAGAGCCGGTCGACTATCCGCACCCCTGTTTGATTCCGGTGTTGCAAAAGACGCTCGGCGTACCGCTGTTTCAAGAGCAGGTGATGCAGCTGGCGGTGGTCGCGGCCGACTACACACCGGGCGAAGCCGATCAGCTGCGGCGTGACATGGCGGCGTGGCGGCGCAGCGGACGCATCGAAGCGCACCGCGAGCGCTTGATTTCGCGCATGCAAAAAAAAGGGATTGCTCCCGAATTTGCAGAGCGGGTGTTTAAGCAAATTTGCGGTTTTGGCGAATACGGTTTTCCCGAAAGCCACGCCGCCAGTTTTGCCATTATCAGTTACGCCGGCTCCTATTTGAAATGCCATTTTCCCGCCGAATTTACCTGTGCGTTATTGAGTGCGCAGCCGATGGGATTTTATGCGCCGTCGACGATCGTCGAAGATGCCAAACGCCATGGCGCCCGAGTGTTGCCGATCGATGTTGGCCAAAGTCACTGGCAGTGCACGATGGAAAAAGGCGCAGTGCGTATGGGACTGCGTTACGTAAAGGGATTTTCTGAGAGCGATGGCGAAAAAATTGTGGCGGCGCGGCCGTTTGAATCGCTCGATGATCTGACTCGGCGAAGTGGACTTGGTCGTCGCGCCCTGTCGGTATTGGCCGAAGCCGATGCGTTTGCCAGCCTAAAGGTTTCTCGTCGCTCAGGGCTATGGAACGTGCGTGGCGTGATGCCAGCGCTGTCACTTGCGGTCGATGATGAGTTGCCGACGCACTTTGCCGAGCCGAGCGATTTGGAATCGATCAACTGGGACTATCGGCGTTCGAGTCACAGTACTCGAGGTCATCCGCTCGGAGCGCTCAGAAACGCGCTGCGCAACGCTGGCCTTCCCGACGCGCGCACGCTGTCGAATTTGGGTCACGCGGAGCGCGTTGACTACGCCGGGCTGGTAATTTGTCGTCAGCATCCCGGTACCGCCGCCGGCGTAACCTTTATGACGCTCGAAGATGAAACCGGATTTGTCAACGTGGTGGTGTGGAAGCAGGTGTTCGATGCCTATGCGGTGCTGGCGCGCAGCGAAGCTTTTTTAGGCATCACCGGAAAACTACAAGTGCAAGAGGGCGTGGTGCATTTGATTGCCCAAGAATTGTGGCGTCCCTGTAGCCTCGTCGATCTTGAGCAACCCGCCAGCACCGGCAGCCATGACTTTAGGTAGTCGACATATTCTTGTCGAGACAGACGTGCGACCAATCGCTCTAGGTCTAGAGTTTTTTTGATGCGTCGACCAGTTCGCGGACCGCCGCGGCTGATTTGTCGAGATTGGCTTTTTCCTCAGCGGTAAGCTCGATGTTGACGATTTTCTCGATGCCGCCGCGGCCGATCACCACCGGCACGCCGATGTAGAGATCTTTGTAGCCATATTCACCATCGCAGTAGGCGGCCGCCGGCAAAAGACGCTTCTCGTCGCGCAAAAAGGCGCGCGCCATGGCGATCGCTGCCGAGGCGGGCGCATAGTAGGCGCTGGTGCCCATCAATTTTACAATTTCACCGCCGCCGCCGGCGGTTCTGGTCACAATCGCGTCGAGCTTTTCTTTGGAGATGAGTTGCTTAACCGGAATCCCGTTGACTGTGCAGTAGGAGGTCGCTGGCACCATCGAATCGCCGTGGCCGCCAAGCACCATCGCCCGCACATCTTTTGCCGAAGCGCCGAGTTCGCGCGCCAAAAACAATGTCATGCGCGCCGAATCGAGCACGCCAGCCATGCCGACAACGTGTGACTTGGCAAGGCCAGTCATTTTTTTCATCTCGTAGACCATGGCGTCGAGCGGATTGGAGATGACGATGACAAACGCGTCTTTGCACTTGGCTTTGATGTTGTTCGCGACGTCGCGAATAATTTTCAAATTGATCGACAACAAATCGTCGCGCGACATGCCCGGTTTGCGCGGCACGCCGGCGGTGACAATCACCACGTCGGCGCCAGCGCAGTCGTCCCACGACGAGGTGCCGCGAATGCTGACGTCGTAGCCGAGCACTGCGCCATTTTGCTCAAGGTCGAGCGCTTTGCCTTTGGCGACTCCCTCTTTGTCGGGAATGTCGAACAGCACCACATCGCCGAGCTCTTCGCGCGCAGCCAGTGCTGCCAGTTCACCACCGATGTTGCCAGCACCAATCAGTGCAATCTTATTTCGACGGGGCATATGGGCTCCTAAAAAATGGGTTGCAGCACCATATCCCGAAATTCAGTTTGTCACAATCGGTCCGTGCGTGATTACTTCGAAATCGCTGCCGTGGATTTGGCTGAGCTTGTGGATCTCGTCGTCGGGCCAGCGCGGGTCGGGCGCACCTGAGATGAACCAATTTGATCCGTTGTCGGCCAAGATCATGCCGTATTTTTTGAGCGCGGTGAGGATCACTTGCACCGACTGGGGATACGACGAAATGTTGACCGACGCTTTGAGCCGTAAGCGCAACCCCATTGGCGGACGCGCCGTGTCATAGGAGCTCGAAGCGTAATGTGATGCGGGCGTAACGTATCCGTGCTGGGTTCGCTCAACCGTGAAACGCAGTGCGTGACGAATCTCATGCTGCTGCATCACTTCGTCGTAGCGAACCAGTCCCGGAAAGATTGGCAGACCGGCAGCGTCGGCCGAGGTCCAACCGGGGGTGCGACCAGCGTTGCTTTGCAAGTTCCACTTGGCACCGCCGGCAGCGACCCAGCCGCCGACTACCTCTGACGCAATGTATAACTCATAGAGAAATCCGTGTGTCAGATCGACGGCAATCACGTGTCCGTCGCTAGCGTTTTCGATCGGCGCATTGAGCGGAATCGGAAATGGCCCAGGATCGCTCTCGTCGCCGTAGAGATTGTAAGTGATTGGCACCAACGCTTGACTGCCGGGCACGATCACATAGGGAATGCCGTCGCCGACCGAATCGAAGTCGCCGTGCAGGCCAGTGCCGGCGCTGATGTTGTTGATGTAAACGCTCGATTGCGAATCGACGGCCGCGCCAGAAATGTCGGTGTTCCAAGCATTGTCCGGAGGGAAAATCGAAATTGGTGGCG
>JAHFDU010000057.1 GCA_023248835.1 Myxococcales bacterium
TCTGCGGTTCAATTTCGTTACACGTTTCCTGAAGAGGCGCACTGTCCCGACGAAGAGACGGTGCACAGCGCGGTCGCGGCCCGCCTTGGGCGCGACCCCTTTTCGCCGAGTGGCGAGCGAATACTGACCGCGAAAATCGATCGTTTCGGCGGCAACCTGCGCGCTCGCATCGAGCTGCGCGACGCCCAGGGCCGCACCGGCAAGCGCGAACTTGTCTCAAAAGATTGCAGCGAGCTCGGCTCTTCGCTCAAACCAGCGAACTCGGTCGAACTGTCAGGCGCCCAGGTACTTGATGGTTACTTGAGGCGCAGCGCCGCCTGCGCCGCTGCCAGGCGCGCGATCGGCACGCGGAACGGCGAACAGCTGACGTAGTCGAGTCCAGTCTGATGGCAAAATTCGACCGACGAGGGTTCGCCACCGTGCTCGCCGCAAATGCCGATTTTCAGATCCGGTTTCTTGCTGCGCCCGCGCTCAACCGCCATCGCTATCAGCTGACCCAAGCCCTCGCGATCGATGGCGACGAATGGATCGACCGGGTAGATCCCGAGGCGAACATATTCGCTGAGAAAGCTTGACGCGTCGTCGCGCGAAACCCCGAGCGTGGTCTGAGTCAGATCGTTGGTGCCGAAGGAAAAAAAATCAGCGCTCTCAGCCAAGCGATCGGCGATCAAACAGGCACGCGGCAGTTCGATCATTGTGCCGACCGTAAAATTGATCGACAGCTTTTGCGCTTCGAGCACGCGCCGTGCGGTGGCTTCGACCAGCGCGCGCAGCCGCGTCAGTTCGCGTTCGTGCCCGACCAACGGAATCATGATCTCGGGCAGCACCTCTTTGCCCGATCGTTTGACTTCGCAGGCGGCCTCGACGATGGCTCGCACCTGGGTCTCGTAGATCTCGGGATAGGTGATGCCGAGGCGGCAGCCGCGGTGGCCGAGCATCGGATTGGCCTCATGCAACGCTTGGGTGCGCGCCCGCACCACTTCAACGGTAGTGCCAAGCGCGCGCGCCACCTCCTGCATCGGTCCGGCTTCGCTCGGCAAAAACTCATGCAGCGGCGGATCGAGTAGCCGAATCGTCACCGGCAATCCCTGCATCGCCGAAAATATGCCGACAAAATCGGCGCGCTGCATCGGCAGAATCTTCTCGAGCGCGCGACGTCGCTCGCGTTCGTCCTTGGCCAAAATCATTTCGCGCACAGCCAGAATCTTGTCTTCGGCGAAAAACATGTGCTCGGTGCGGCAAAGCCCGATGCCCTCGGCGCCAAAATTGCGCGCGGTGACCGCATCGATCGGAGTGTCAGCGTTGGTGCGCACTCTGAGCCGGCGCGCCGCATCGACCCATTTCATCAGTGTGCCATATTCACTGTCGAGCGTCGGCGCAGTCATCGGCACTGCGCCCAGGATCACTTCGCCTTTGGCGCCATCGAGCGAAATCACATCGCCCTGTTTGACGATGATCTCGCGGCCGTCACGGTTGATCGAAAACTGGCGCCGCGCGTAGTCGACGTTGAGCGCTGCGCAGCCAGCGACGCAGCACTTGCCCATGCCACGCGCCACCACTGCGGCATGCGAAGTCATGCCGCCGCGCGCAGTCAAAATCCCCTGCGCCGCGGTCATGCCGTGGATGTCCTCGGGAGAGGTTTCGACCCGCACCAGCACCACGCGCTCGCCTTTTTGCGCGCGCTCCTCGGCATCGTCGGCGTGAAAGACTACTTTGCCAACGGCGGCACCAGGAGATGCCGGCAGTCCAATTGCGACCACCTGCTTTGCTGCGTTCGGATCGAGCGTGGGATGCAGCAGCTCGTCGAGCTTGCTCGGCTCCATGCGCAGAACCGCTTCGTCGACGGTGATGAGCCCCTCTGCCACCATCTCGACGCCAATGCGCACCATCGCTTTGGCGGTGCGCTTACCGGTGCGGGTCTGCAGCATCCACAGCTTGCCCTTCTGAATAGTGAATTCAATGTCCTGCATGTCACGAAAATGGCGCTCGAGTTTCTGATAGAGCTCGACCAATTCGCCATACGCTTTTGGCATCGTCTCTTGCAGCGAATTCCCAGCCGAAGCGGCGCTCGAGCTTACCGGCTGCGGCGTGCGAATTCCCGCCACCACATCTTCTCCTTGCGCGTTGCGCATGTACTCGCCGAAGAAACGCCGTTCGCCGGTCGACGGATCGCGCGTGAAAGCAACCCCGGTCGCGCAATCCTCACCGAGATTGCCAAACACCATCGCCTGCACCGTCACAGCGGTGCCCCACTCCGACGGGATGTTATACATTTTTCGGTAAGTGTTGGCGCGCGGATTTTCCCACGAGCCAAACACCGCCCGAATCGCGCCCCACAACTGCTCGTGAGGATCGTCCGGAAACGAAACTCCGAGACGATTCTCGATCTCGGCTTTGAACTCGAATGCCAGGGCGCGCAAATCTTCGGCCGACAACTCATTGTCATTGGCGGCGCCGCGCTCGCTCTTCTTACGATCTAAAATCACCTCGAACGGATCGTGCTCGTCTTTGGTCTGCGGTTTGAGACCAAGCACGACGTCGCCGTACATTTGGACAAACCGTCGATACGAGTCATAGGCGAATCGTGGATCGGTACTCTTGCTGAGCGTCGCGGCGATCGCATCGTTCATGCCAAGGTTGAGCACAGTATCCATCATACCGGGCATCGACACTCGCGCCCCCGACCGCACCGACACCAACAGCGGATTATTTTCATCACCAAATTTTCCGCCCGAAAGCGTTGCCATGTGCGCAAGCGCGGCGGCAACTTCCACTTCCAGCGAGGCGGGGTAGCTGCGCTCGTGCTCATAGTGGTAGCGGCAAACCTCGGTGGTGATGGTGAATCCGGGCGGCACCGGCAGGCCAAGGCGGCTCATTTCGCCGAGCCCCGCCCCCTTGCCGCCGAGCAGCGCCTTCATCCCCGCCGCCCCTTCTGCGGCGCCTGCGCCGAAGGTATAGACAAATTTCGCCATGGCGTGGAGGTATCACGACTCGGGGTTGATCTTCAACGTTCCCCGCCGTTTTCTCGTCGCAAAATCGCAAACGGAGCGGGCTCGCTCTTGGCGAATTGGTCGATCGCTTGGGCGAGCGCGTAAGCGATGCGTTGTTGCTCGCTTGCCTGCAGTAGTCGCGCGCCCTCGGCAGGGTGATCGAGGAAACCCACTTCGACCAGCACCGCCGGCACCTCGAGTCCGGCAAGGACGTCATACCCACCCTCGCGCACGCCACGATTGTCTTCGGCTGCGCGCTCCCTAGCCAGCGCCGCCTGCACCACGCGACCAAGCGCGATCGAACGCTGACGGACATCGAGCGTCCGCAAGCCGGTGAACAGGACTTCTGCCCCGGTGACCGCCGCTGAAGCGCGATGCTCATCAAGCTCTGCCGTTTGATGATCGAGCACATAGGTCTCGACCCCGTGCTTGTCGTGCGCCACCGAGGCGTTGGCGTGAATGCTCAGAAACAGATCGGCGCCGAGCTGCTTGGCCTGGCGCGACCGCTGGCGCACCGTCAAGAAACGATCTTCGTCACGGCTGAGCAGCGCGCGGTGACCAGCAAGCGACAGCTGCTGCTTGAGCGCACGCGCGATCGCCAACGTGATCTGTTTTTCATAGAGGCCGGGATGCCGACTCGGCGCTCCCACATTGGAACCCCCATGACCGGGATCGATGAGTACCGTCAGCGGACGCCCCAGCGCCGGCAGGGAAACAAACAAGCACAGCGCGATCGACCCAAGCCGCATCCTTTGAGGGTAGGGAAAATTCAGGCATGCCGCAAATTTCCGACGCCGCCGTGATAGTCTCTTTCTTCTTATGGTCGATTCCGCTCCTACCGCAGCGCCCCGTTCGGGTCCCTCGTTGATTTTTTTCGTCGCGCTGCTCGGATTGCTGGAGCTGCTGCTCAATCGAGTGCTCGGTGCATTGCCATTTATTGACCTATTGCCTCGGCATGGGCGCGAACTGGTGCTACTCGCCGGACGTTTTGCACACGAATGGGCATTCGCGCTTACCGCCATCGTACTGGGTCTGGCGCTCGGGCGCATCGCCACCGGTCGCGCTGGGTTGCTGATCGCGACGCGGGTGTCGCTGGTGCTGGTCGGCTCGGTCGAGTTGACGCTCGCCTTCATCGAACACGTCGACTCGTTGCCGGGGCGACTGCTCATCGACCAACAGCTCGGTCAATTTTCTTTCGCGCTATTGACCGTGCTGGTGGTGTTTTTGCGCCCCTGCAAATGGCGCCACAAGCTCGGCGCGGTGGCGCTGTTGGTGCCGATCGCGCTCTCACTCGGCGCGGCGGTCGGCCTCGGCCCGAGCGGAATTCCGCTGCGAACGCTGGCCGAAATTTCGGCGGCGGTGGCCGCTCCGATCTGCGCTGCCTGTTTTCTGCCGACGGCGCGCGAAGCTCATTTGCGCATTGGCGCGTTTGTTGCGCTTTTTCTTACCGTCGCCATGTTGCTCTTATTGCGCGAAGATTGGGCCACCACTTCACGCTTGTCGGCCCGCGTGTTTGCGATGGACCTGCCGGTCACGCCCTGGCAGTCGCGGCTGTACTTGGTCGCGCTTGGCGCCATGCTTTTCACTACTGTTTCGCTGTTCACCGGGCCGGCGCGCTCGCGGCTCACCGGCAGCGGTCTTCTGCTCATTCTGCTCGGTGGACTCTCCGTCGCCGATCCCTATCACGCGCTCGTTTGTCTACTCGGATTTCTTTGTGTCGCCGACGCGGTGGGCGAAACCGAACCGCTGTTGACGATCGCCGATTTCAAGGCGCTCTGCGCCGAACTTGGCAGCGCGCTTGGCTCCGACAAGCTGGAAGTCCATCAGCGCCCGTTTACCCAAGTGGCAAAAATTCATTCGGCGCAGGCAACGCTGTTTGTGGTGCGGCGCAATCACCGCCTCCACCGCTTTGAGATCCTGCTCGGTGACCCGCCGCTCAGGCACCCATCGCTTTCCATCGCGCACCAAGACTCGACTCGACTCGGTCCCAGTGCCGACGCGCCTTCCGTGCGCATCGGCGATCCCGATTTCGACGCCCAATTTGTCATCCACGACCGTCGCGGCACCGGCAGCGCGCTACTCGATGAAGCCACCCGCCAACAGATCGCCGCCAACTTGCGCGGTTGGCTCGGAATCTGGCCCCAGCGCGGCCTGCGCTACACCGCGCATGAAGTATCGCGGGGGCCGGCGCTCCTGGCTCAACTTGCGCTTTTGCGTCGGATGGCGGAAAAATCTGAAATCGTAGTTTGAGGCGAAGCGAGAAGTGCTAAGGACGGAAAGAACTAGCGTAGACCGTTATCACGTTAACACGATTGCGTCTGGTAGTTCGTTGTCGTTGTCTTAGCAGTTGTTGACGGCGACGTGAACGATCTCACCTCGGCCGTCGCTGGCGCTTCAGCGTAGACAAAGGTCGATCTTGTGGAACAGATCGACGCCGACGCCGACGCCGACGCCGACAAGGTCAACGACAACGCGGGATCGATCACGTCAAAGTGATTTCGGTCTACTACTACAGTAGTTTGTTGACCGCTTGGCTCATCAGATTGGCTTGCGCCTGTACCGCGACTGCAGCCTGGAAACGGATCCGGTCCGCTGCCAACCGCGCGCTGGCTTGGGCGATGTTGGCATCGTCGGTACGCGCCTGCTGTGCCGCGATCTGACTTGCCTGCGACGAAATGTTGTCGCCAGCAATCTGCAATCGACTTTGGCTAGCGCCAAAACTCGCCTGCTGCGCCGACACATTGCTCAGCGCATTGTCGATCGCATCCACTGCAGCCGACGCGCTGGCGGTATCCGCGACTGAAGAAGCGGCAACGCCTAGATCAGACGTCGTCGCGCTACTAAAGCTAACCGTCGTCTGCTGACCGGAGTCCGTTCCGACTTGCAAACTCACCGAGTTGCCAGTGCTGCTCAGCAGCTGCTTGCCATTGAACGAAGTGTTGTTCGCCACCTGGTCGATCTCCGACCGCAACGCCGAAAATTGCTGGTTCAAGTTGGCGCGATCAGAGTCCGACAAAGTTCCGTTTTGACTCTGCACCGCCAGCTCTCGCATCTGCTGCAAAGCGCTGGTCACTTGGCCAAGGCTGCTGCTCGCGGTCGACACCATCGACAAGCCGTCGTTGGTGTTGCGCGCCGCGGCCGACAAACTGTTGACCGCTGCACTGCGCTGCGCCGCCTGCCCTGACTGTTCGAGCAAGTAGCCCGACGAAAGCTGCGCAAAGTCACGTCTCAGGCTGTCCTGCGCCTTCTCGATCGCTTGCGCGCCCGTGTTAGAAAATCCATTGATGCTGAAATTCATTCTTGCTCCTTCTTGTCTATTGTTGGGGGACCTTCCGTTCGACCGAGCACTCGGCGCTCTCGCGCCTGCTCGGTCCGAACCCCCTCCCTCGGCAGAGCCGAGTGAGCCTTCCCCCTGCCGCGCGACAACCGCGCGCCAGTCGGGGACACTATTTAACGCAAAAGTTTGGCCACCGCTCCGGCTCCCATATTGGCTTGTGCCGGTACCGCAAGGTCGGCGTTCATCAGAATTTCCTCCGCCAACTTATCGGCCTGCGGTGTCATCAAAGTCGCATCGGCGACTTGGGCGCAAGCCTCCTCGAAACTACGCAGCGACGAAGCCAATCGATCAGCGATGGCAAAAAGTTGTGCCGCCGTCGCCTCAAAGCTCGCGCGTTGTTGCTGTATAGCGGTGATCGCCCGACCGAGAGCGCTGACCGCTTGTTCGGCTTCGAGCAAACTCAGCAGCGACAACGGCGACAAACCAAGGCCGCTCGAAGTCAGATTGACGAAGTGGATGAGCACCTCCTGGCCTTCTTTGCCAATCGGCATCGCCAGCGCCGAGGCGCGCTCTCCAAGTACCGCTTTGCCGAAAAACATCGGACGCTTCACCACCGCGTCGATCTGCGATTTCAGAGCATGAAACTGCTCCTGCAGCGACGCGCGATCGGCGGTGTGGGTGCCATTCTTACTCTGCAGTGCCAAATCGCCCATTCGCTCGAACAGCGGGCCGAGGTCCGACAGTGCCTTGTCACAGGTCGCCACCACTGTAAGCGCATCACCCACATTTTGCACCGCAATCCCAAGATGGTGCAGTTCGGCGAGCACTAGATCGGACAGCGCCTGGGCTGCAGGATCGAGTGTCAGCCCAAATTGCCCGTCGCTTGCAAGTGGTTCTTGGTGCGGCTCGCCTCGGTAACCCTGGCTTTGGCTCTGACCGAAGCGGTGCGAATCGGGGGCGTGTAATACGTTCAAATTCATTAACTCTCCTTACTAACTAATTACCACATAAGATTATCGTAATCTACAATGTGTTATTTAGTACTTTTTATTTAAATAAAAAACTAATGACATGTTCTTTGACGTAATATTTCATATAACAATGAAGCACCGGCAGCGGCGACATTAAGTGAACCCACATTCCCTTGCATTGGAATACAGACGCGCATATCGCATCCACGTAGCACCAGCGGGCGGATGCCAGCGCCTTCGGCACCCAGGACAAGCGCCAAGGGAACGGTTAAGTCACAGCTCCAGGGCGGCTGACTGTTGGCTGTTTCCGAACCCGCGATCCACAGCCCTGCGGCTTTGAGCTCTTCGAGCGTGCGGGCGACATTGGTGCAAAGCGCGATGCGCATGTGCTCGGTGGCGCCCGCCGAAGCCTTGACCACTGTCGCGTTCACGTGTACGGCCCGATCGCGCGGCACGATGACGCCGTCGCAACCAAACACATGCGCGCTGCGCACCAACGCGCCCAGATTTTGAGGATCCTGGACGCCATCGAGCACCAGCACCAGTGGCGACCGTCCCGCTTCCTTGCCGGCGGCGAGAATGGCCTCCACCGACGAATACTGAAATTCGCCAGCGACGGCGCAAATGCCCTGGTGCAGCCCACCATGGGCAAAACTGTCGAGCTCGCTGCGGCTGCGCTCACTGATAGGGATTTTGGCCTGCCGTGCCAGCTCCAAGAGCGAGGCCAGCCGCTTCACTTCTGCGTCGACGACAAAAATCATTTCGACCCGCCGCGAGCGCAACGCATTTTCGACCGCGTGGGTGCCGAACAAGAGGCGACTCATCCGAGCTCTGCCAGCAGAGCGCGAGCCACCGCGCTCGGATCAGCGGCGTCACGAATCGGACGCCCTACCACCACAGCACTTGAGCCACGCGCGCGCGCTTCAGCCGCGGTGGCGACGCGTTTTTGATCGCCACTTGAGGCGCCGGCCGGACGAACGCTCGGCGTCACAACCAAGAAATCTGCGCGCGCCACTTGGCGAATGGCGATGATCTCTTGCGGCGAAGCGATCACTCCGTCGCAGCCACTCGACTCGGCCAGCTGTGCGCGCTTCACTACCAGATCCTCAAGCGACAAGGATTGACCATCGGCCGCCAAATCTGCTGCCGACAAACTGGTGAGCACTGTCACTGCCAAAATCTTCGGCGCGTTCAAGGCTTGCTTGGCGGCAGCAACGGCGCGCTCGAGCATGGCGCGCCCGCCGCTGGCATGGACGGTCAGCAGATCCACGCCGCGTCCGTGTGCAGAGGCGGCAGCCACCGCACGGGCCACAGTTTCGGGAATGTCATGGATTTTCAAATCTAAAAAAATCCGCTTACCACGCGAGCAAAGCGCTTCCACCGCCGTCGGCCCAACCGCGGAGAAAAGCTCGAGCCCGATCTTGTAGCGCGTAACCAGATCGCCGAGCGCATCGACCTGGGCCAGGGCAGCAGCAAGCGTCGGATGATCGAGCGCAACAATCAAGCGCTCGCGGGCATCGCTCATTACGCCCGACCGAGCGCCTGCGCAACGCGCCGCTGAAGTTCGCTCGCCACCGCATCGATCGCCACCCACTCGGCCTCTTTTTGACCGCGCGTTTTGAGTTCGAGCTTTCCCTCGGCAAGGCCGCGTTTTCCGACAGTAACGCGCAGCGGAATGCCAATCAGATCGGCGTCCTTGAATTTTCCGCCGGCGCGCTCATCTCGATCATCATAAAGCACTTCGACACCGGCCTGTTCGAGCGCTTGCTCGAGCTTTTCCGCCACTTCTGCCAGCTCCGGCTCTTTGCCGGCGGTGACGATCTCTACTTGAAACGGCGCCAGCGCCATCGGCCACTTGATGCCATCCTGATCGTGATTTTGTTCGATCGCGGCGGCGGCAATGCGAGTAACGCCAATGCCATAACAACCCATCACCATCGGTTTTTCCTGGCCGTCGCCATCGAGAAAATTGCATTTCATCGGCTTGGAATATTTGATGCCGAGAAAAAAAACATGACCGACTTCGATGCCGCGGTAAGGACGATAGCTGCCGCCGTCACAGCGTGCACAATTGTCGCCTCCGGCAGCGACGCGCAAATCGACTACTTTTGCAGCCGGCACGTCGCGGCCAAGATGAAAACCGCGCACGTGATAGTCCTTTTTGTTGGCGCCAGTGATGCCACTTGCGATCGCCGCCACTTCGAGATCGGCAAAGACCGGAACACTGCGTCCTTGTGGCCCAGCGAAGCCGATCGGCGCACCGGTGACTTCAAACACCGTTTTCTCGGTGGCGAGCTCAAGTTTTTCGGCGCCGATCACAGCTTTTAGTTTGAGTTCGTTGACGTCGCGATCGCCGCGCACCAGCGCAATCACCGACTTGCCGTCGGCAACATAGACAAGCGTTTTGACAAATTGATCGATCGGCTCTTTCAAGAATTCCACCACGTCGGTGATGCCGCCCTTGCCCGGCGTGTGCACCTCTTCGATCGCAGCAGCGGGTGCTGACGCAGCCGGCGCTTGGCGACGCAGTTCGGCCTTCTCAACATTGGCGGCGTAATCGCATTTCGAACAGGAGACAATCGAGTCTTCGCCGGATTCTGCGAGCACTTGAAACTCGTGCGACATCGAACCGCCGATCGCGCCGGTGTCGGCCTCGACGGCGCGAAATTCGAGCCCGCAGCGTTTAAAAATTCGCACGTAAGCATCAAACATGTTGTGATATTCGCGCTGCGCATCCTCGACGGTAGAGTGAAACGAGTAGCCATCTTTCATGATGAACTCTCGGCCGCGCATCAAGCCGGCGCGCGGGCGCATCTCGTCACGAAACTTGTCCTGAATCTGAAACAGATTGAGCGGCAGCTGACGGTACGATTTGACGTCGCGCCGCACCAAGTCGCACATCGCCTCTTCTGCCGTTGGTGACATCACAAAATCGGCCTGCTTGCGATCTTTTAAGCGCAACAGCTCCGGCCCATATTTCTGAAACCGCTCCGACTCGATCCACAGCTCGGCCGGATGCACCATCGGTAGCAGCACCTCTTGCGCGCCCGAGCGGATGAGCTCTTCACGCAAGATCTGCTCGATCTTTTTCACTACTCGCAACCCAATCGGCAGCAGCGAATAGATGCCGGCGGCGACCTTTCGCATGTAGCCTGAGCGAATCAGCAAAACGTGGGACGCCACCTGCGCCTCGGCAGGCGCCTCTTTCAAAGTCGGAATCAGCAATCGGGAATAACGCATGCGCGCGAGTATACGTTGGGGCCGGACTTTATAAATTAAGTTTAGTATAGATACGTTGGGTAGAGTCGAACAGCGCGGTGGGCTTGACCCGATTTCACGGACACTCCCCAAGAGAAAGCGCTGCCGCCAAAAGTTCTTTCTTGGACATGGGATGATGATAGCGAACGCTACAGAAAAAAGCACCCCTGCAATCGACACTTCTTCGACACTTTCGTGATCGCGGCGTCAGTTGACATGCAACAGACAAACTTCGAGATAGCGACTCTCGGGTAGCGCGGGCAGCGTCGGATAGTCGGCTGGCAGTCCGCCGACCTCTAAAATCTGCGCTCTGCGATTTGCAAGCTTGAGACCTTCGTCGAGATACTTGCCAAGGCGCTGCTCGCGAGCGGTGTTGGCCGACAGCCACAGGATGCCGCCCGAGTCGGGTATCAGCGCCATGGTTTGCGCGATCAGCGCCGGATAGTCCCGCTTCATCGACCAAGCGGAAGCGCGCGCGGCCGAGAAGGTCGGCGGATCGAGCAGAATGAGATCGTATTTTTCGCCCGCCTCAGCCGCGCGTTTGACATAGCGAGCGACGTCGGAGACTTCGAAGCGAAACTTGGCGTCCTCTGGGTTGAAGCCGGAAAGGCGAAAATTCTCTGCCGCCCAGCGCAAGACGCCGGAGGACAAGTCGACGCTGGTGACACTCTCGGCGCCGCCGCGCGCCGCCGCTACCGACAGCGATCCCGTGTAAGCGAACAAATTGAGCACGCGCCGACCGCGAGTGAAACGACCGAGACCCTGCCGATGTTCGCGCATGTCGGTGAACAATCCAACGTTCAGTCCGCCGAGCAAATGGGCCTCGTATGGAACACCGTTTTCCTGCACCACCGACGCCTCCGGTGGCGACTCGCCGATGATCTCCTGCCGCACTTGCCCGGGCGTCGCGCCGCCTCTCGGCCGTAACTTCAAAACCACTCCGCGCAACGCAGCGAGCTTCAGCAAGAGCGCGGAGATGACGCGACCCTGCTCGATGAGGGCGCGGCTGTAGACATAGAGCACCGCAAATTCGCCCAACCGATCGGCGGTAAATCCAGACAGACCGTCGCCTTCGCCATGCAGCAATCGACAGGTGCTCGGGGCGCCGTAAAGTCCAAGTTGGCGGCGCAGATGCAGCGCGGATTCAACCCGCGGCCCAAAAAAAACCGCGTTGAGCGGCACCGCGGCACGACCAAACAGATACAGCCGCACCACGTCATTTTCGGGATCGGCGACGCCCGAAGCGAGCTCTGTGCCACGCGCATCGAGCAAACGCACCGGTCGGCCGGGGTCGACACTACGCGCACCGTCGATGTCATCGATTGCGATCAGAGATCGGCCATCCGCGACCTCAGTCTTGATTGCCTCCGAAACCGTCAACGCCAGGCTCATCGCGCGAGAGCCTGGCCGCAACGGGTGCAAAAATCAAGCGCAACTAGTGGAAAAAAATCAAGAAACGGTCTAGGTTGCGAATTCAGTGGCGGCAGTGAGCCATTTTTTTCGCTGCGCGCCACTTATTACCTAGATGACCCCATTGCGTCCAAACTTGCGATCGGTCTCGACCGAAGCTCCGGCGGAATCGCCCTCTTCAGTTGCGAGCCCGATCCTGACGCTTGACGACGCCTATCGCCGCTATTCCCGCTATGTCGCCGCGATCGCTCTGCGGCTGCTCGGGCGCGACAGCGAAGTCGATGACGTCGTGCAGGACGTGTTTCTGGCGGCGATGAGCGGGCTTGGCATGCTGCGCGATCCCGAAGCGGCGCGTCCTTGGTTGGCGACGGTAACGGTGCGAATGACCCGCCGCCGATTGCGGCTGCGACGGCTGCGCCAGTTCGTCGGCTTTGATGTCGCCGAGGACGTCAATCTGGCGCTACACGGCAATGCTGAAGCAACCGTGCTGTGGCGACGTATCTATCTGCTGCTCGACGAGGTCGGAGTGAGCGAACGCCTGGCCTGGACGCTGCGCCATCTCGAAGGCATGGACCTTGCGCAGGTGGCGCAAACTTGCGGCTGCTCGCTGGCAACTGCCAAGCGCCGCATCGCGGCTGCACACGTCGCCGTGCAAAGGGGGCTCGGATGAGTCACCTCGAAGATCGTCTGGCCGAGCTCGGCAAGGAGATTGCGGTCGATTGGAATCTCGAACGATCCGATCGCGTCGAAGCCACACTGCTGCGGCATTACCGTCGTCGCGTCGCACGGCGGCGAGCGGCACAGGCGCTACTGGTATTGGTGATCGCAGGAGCTGGAATTTTTGGATTGCGCCAACGAATGCGGCCGACTCACGAGCGAGCGGCCAATGAAATCCAATTTGGCGACGGATCGCTGGCGCGTTTGGCCGACGAAAAAACCGTGCTGCGCAGAGTGACCAAGACGCAGCAATTGATGGTGACTGCGCTCGACGCCGGACGCGCACAATTTCACATTGTGCACGATCCACATCGCCTGTTTCGGGTCGAAGCGGGCAAGGTGGCGGTCGAAGATCTCGGCACCGACTTTGTACTCGAACGACGCGGCGCCGAGCTGGCGGTACAGGTTCTCGACGGTCGAGTGCGGGTGCGCTGGACCGAGGGCGAAGTGGAACTCGGCCGCGGGATGAGCGGAGTCTATCCGCCGAAAGAAGCGAAACTGCCGGCAGCGAGCGCGGGTTGGGAAGCTGCTGCGGAAACGGCAACTGAGGCGGAAAAGACAGGTGCGCCGAAGGCGGAGCGGCGCACTGCGCCAGCTCAGAAAACATCTGCAGCCGCAGTGCAGAGATTGCTGATCGACGACCCAGCGCAGATCGACGATCCGCCGAAGCCGGAATCGCCGCCGACGGTGCAGTGGCGAGCGCTGGCTGAGGCGGGTGATTTTCAGCGTGCGTATGAAGCGCTAAACAAGAATCGTCAAGCGGTACGCGACGCGCCGGCGGAGTTGCTGCTCGCCTCCGACGTGGCGCGGCTGTCGGGCCATCCCGCTGACGCTGTTCCGCTGCTTGAGCGCGTGCTGCAGGATCATGTAAGCGATGCACGCGCACCCCTGGCGGCGTTCACGCTTGGGCGGGTACTGCTCGATGAGCTCCATCGCCCCGGTGAGGCTGCCCGCGCGTTTGCCAGCGCCGAGCAGCTGTCTCCAGACGGCCCGCTGGCTGAAGATGCACTCGGGCGCGAAGTGGAAGCGTGGGCCAAAGCCGGCAATCGCATCGAGGCGCACGCCCGCGCCGAAAGCTACCTTGCTCGCTATCCGAATGGCCGCCGTGAGGCGCTGGTGAGGAAATTTAGCCAAGAGTGAGATGTGCGGTGGTCAGATTTTTCATCTTTGCGCTTTCGATCGCGGTTGTGTCGCCGGCACAAGCGCGAGTGGCCGTCGTCATCGATCCGTGTGTGGCGATTTCGTCAGGTGAATTTGAACGGCTGCTGGGAATCGAACTTGGCTCTCGCTCGCTGCCCGAAGACGCACGACTGCAACTTAGCTGTGACGAAGCCGGTGTAGCTTTGTCCTTCCGAGCGACGGGGCGACCGTTCTCTGCGCGAGTGGTTCCGACTGGCAACGGCGACGCAGCAATGCGCGCGCGTCTGCTCGCTCTGGCAAGCGCTGAATTGGTCGCTCAAGCCGACGAACATCCGTCGCCGCCGATCGCGCCGAGCGCGGTGAAACCAGCGGCACCGGCGGAAACATTTTTCGGCCGCCGCTTCGCGCTCGACGGTTTTGGCAGCATGAGCTATTTCGCGCGCGCGGGGGCGCTGTTTGGCGGTGGCATTTCTGCTGCGGTCTATCTGCCTCGTCACACCGAGATTTCCCTCGACGTCCGCGCCGAACACGGTCGCCACGGAGCCAATGTGGGCGCGGTGGCGATTGACGTCTTGTCGGCGACGGCAAATCTTAGTGGCCACTACGAATGGTCGCGTTTTCGACTCCGGTTCGGCGGCGGTTTTCGCATCGGCGGTGCGCGGCTGGAGGGTCACCCCAGTCCCGATAGCGCGACAGTGGGAAATGCGCTTTGGGCAGTTTGGGGCGGCCCGATCGTTACGGTCGGCGGCCAGGTGGTGATTTGGCGTCGCTTACACTTTTCGTTTGCGCTCGATGGCGGCTACGTCCTTTTGCCGGTGCACGGCTTGTTCGGCCAAACCAGTACCAGTCTGGCTGACCTCGATGGTCCGTGGGTGACTGCGAAGATCGGATTCGGGATTTATTTTTAAAGGGACGGACCTAAGAAGGACCGTCCCTGCCAACTTCCCCGCCCGCTAACTTTCTTAAGTCCGTCCCCCCGGCAATACTTTGAATGTCTTGCGCGCGTACTTTACCCGCATCGGTTCGATGCCCGACTTGAGCAGGACCGAACTTGGACACTGACGCAAACCGAGTTCGAAAGTCACCAGCGCTTCGTCGGCGCGATCGAGCGCGTCGAGAATGCCAGCTTTTTCATAAAAGAGATCTTCCAGCAACCAATCGTCGTCGGCATCAAGAAAACGAAAGGCGCGCTCGACACAGCGCAGCGCATCGGGATAGCGCTCGAGATCGGAGAGCACGGCGGCACGCACGTAATAAGCCTCGGCCGATCGCGGGGCGCGACGAATCGCCATGTCGGAGGCGGCAAGCGCCGCCAAATCGTCGTCGAGCGACGAGAGAATTTGCGACTTCAAGATCCAAGCATCGGCATCGACCGGACGTTCGCGCAGCGCGCGATTGACAAAATCGTTGGCTTCCCACAAATCGGAAGCGCCGTCGCACGAGCCAAGCAGCCCCCGCGC
>JAHFDU010000377.1 GCA_023248835.1 Myxococcales bacterium
CTCAGGCGAGCGCCCAAGCAGCAAGGCCGCGCCGTCGAGGTTGCCCTCGAGCACGAACTCGCGCACCTTGGTCGAAGAACAAACCATGCCGTCGACCGCGACCGGGGCCATCACCACCACCTCGAAGCCACGCTGGAATCCGAGCGCGCGCAAAGTCTCGATGTTGCCCTGGCGAGCTTTGCCGAACGTAAAATCGGCGCCAACGCAGACCTGGTTGGCGCGCAGCGCACCCACCAAAACCTCGTCGACAAACTGGGTGGCCGATCGATCCGCAAAATCTCGATCAAACGGCTCGACCAGTGTCAGCGCAATGCCGGTTTGGGCAATCAACTCAAGTTTGCGATCAAGCGGCGAAATCAGCGGCGGCGCAAAAGTCGGCGCCAGCACTTTGGCAGGATGCGGATCGAAAGTCAGCACCACCGATCGCCCATCGAATTTCTGCGCCAGCGCAAGGGTCTGGCGAAACAGCGCGACGTGACCGCGATGCACGCCATCGAAGTTGCCGATCGTGACCGCCGACGACCCTGCCTGAGTCACCGCTCTATGGTTATGCGCAATCTCCACCGTGGGGGCGAATGGAAAGCCGATCGCCAGGGCGAGTCAACAGAATAATTTACGAGTTTACGAGAGCCCCTGTCAGTTAGTTGCCGGGCAAGACATGCGACGGCCCGACTGGCGGAGCGTAATAGCTGGCGTCGCGGCTGGACTGGACTGGCTTAGGCGCGTGAATAAACTCTTCGAGTGTCAGCAGCGGATCTCGATTTGCACGCGCCATCGCTTCCGCCTGGGTCCGCAACCGTTTGAACCGATCTTCCATCAGTGGAGCCATTCGCGGTGGGCGCAGCGACTCGAGCTCGCGCGCCGTCGTCTGCAGCGCATCGATCGTCCACCACGGCGCGGCCTCGAGCGGCGCCCGCCAATCGGCCGCAGCCACCACCGCCAGTTCGACAACATAAAACTGATCGGGCCGCGCGCTGACCTGCCCACACAGAAGGTATCCCATCGGGGGCAATTCGGCGCACAGCGTTTGTCCGCCGTTTTCCGGTGCCGCCGCAACCGCTTGTAATTTGCCGACGCGTTGAAAATGCGCTGCGACAAATGCGGGCACATCGCCAAGCTGCGCGCCGTCGAGCTCAACCCGTTTTTGCACGCGAGGCCGATGATCGATGGCGGCGACGATCTTCACTTCTGGCGCTGGCGCGCACCCGGCGGCGGCCAGCACTACGCAGAAAATTCTCAGCAACCGTTCACGGCCCTTACGCCCCGCTCGCCCTGAGCCTGTCGAAGGGCAAACTTCGATTGTTTCGCCCTTCGACTTCGCTGCGCTCCGCTCAGGGTGCACGGGCTGGCGGGCGTGAACGCCTACCCTTCTCAAACTACAAGATATTCGCGGCAAGCTCTGCCAGAGGCGATCGCTCGCCCTTCATCAACGTCACATGGCCGGAAATGGCCTCGCCTTTGAAACGCTCGACCACTGTGGTCAATCCGTTGTTCGAAGAATCGACGTAAGGATTGTCAATCTGATAGGGATCACCGGTGAGAATGATTTTGGTGTTGTCACCGGCGCGGGTGATGATGGTCTTGACCTCGTGCGGAGTCAGGTTCTGCGCCTCGTCGACAATCATGAACTGGTTGGGAATCGAGCGCCCGCGAATGTAGGTAAGCGGCTCGATTTCAATGTAGCCAAGATCGATGAGTTCTTGGTGCGAACGGCCTTCCTTTTTTTCCGCCTTAGAAAAGCCGAGTAGAAATTCAATATTGTCGTAGATTGGCTGCATCCACGGGTTGAGCTTTTCTTCGATGTCGCCGGGGAGAAAACCGATGTCCTTGCCAAGCGGAAAAATCGGTCGCGACACCAGCAGTTTTTGATAGATCGGCTCTTCCACCGTCTTCTGCAATCCCGCCGCGATCGCCAACAAGGTCTTGCCGGTGCCCGCCTTGCCCACCAATGTCACCAACTTGATATCGTCGTTGAGTAAAAGATCGAGCGCGTAGTGCTGCTCCTTGTTGCGCGGCCGAATCCCCCAAACGCCTTCACGCAATTTCTTGATTGGCGAAACTTTTCGCGTCGGGCCATCGAAACGACCGAGCGCGGTATGAGAGGGGTTTTCGCGATCGCGCAGAAGTAAATACTGATTCGAAAAAAAGCCATTCTTCTCAATCGTCAGCGAACCATCGGCGTAGAACTGGTCGACGTCGGCCGCAGAGACGTCCACTTCGGCATTGCCTGAGTACAGCTCCTCAACATCGATTTTCTCAGCGTCGTATTCCTCCGCCGTGAGCCCCATCGCGTCAGCACGAATGCGTAGATTGACATCTTTGGTGACCAGAATCGTCGGCTCGCTCGGATTGGAATCCCGCACTTCCAGCGCAACACCGAGGATGAGATTGTCCGCTACCTGTGAACCCTTAATCGGATCGGGCAGCGGCCGCGTCGCCAGCGCCACTCGCAACTTGCCCTTGCTTTCAAGCGTGACACCGTCAGAAAGATGGACACCACCTTTGCGAAACTCGTCGAGGCGCCGCGCCACTTCGCGAGCATTGCGACCGCGCTCCGACAACTCCTTTTTGAAATGATCGATTTCTTCGAGCACGTAAATCGGGATCACCACCGTGTTATCAGCGAAACTGAAGATCGCGCGCGGATCGTGCAGCAAGACGTTGGTGTCGAGCACGAAGTTTTTGGGCATTGCTTCTTGCGTATCATGGCGGCCACGCCAGCGCAATTAACTGGTGCTTTGACAATTTGAGCGCGATGAGTACCATCCGGCCCATGAAAACCAACCGATCAATCTCAGTACTCATAGGCAGCGTTTGTTTCGCCCTTTCGTGCGGCGGGGACACGGCGCCGCCGACCTCGATGGACATGGCTACGAACACCGCCGACATGACCTTTCTATCGGGCTGCGGCCATCCAGGCGACACCGAGGTGAATAGCAAAGGCGTCGGCAGGTTCTGCGCCACTCAAAACGATTGCCCGACTACCAACCCGAAAACCGCCGTTCTCTGCAGTGCAGATTTCAACGACAAAAAGCATCCGAGCGCGGGCGATAGCTACATCTGCACCACCAGTTGCACCGGCCCAGACGACAAAGTCACTTGTGGCGACAACGCGATTTGCGTCACCATGACCTCCACCGGCGGCGTCAGTGGCAACGGCTGCGTTCCAGCGGTTTGCAAGAAATAGTTACGACCGCTTGGGATCCCAAAGCGACTCTGCCTCACCGCGTTCACGCGCGTTCCAACGACCGAGGACATAGAGCGTATCGGAAAGTCTATTGAGGTAGCGCAGCGCCGCCCCATCAACACTCTCTTCACGCATCAGGCTGACCACGCAGCGCTCGGCGCGTCGACAAACCGTGCGAGCCAGGTGCAAATGCGCCGCCACTGCGCCGCCGCCCGGCAGCGTGAAACTCCGCAGCGCCGGCAGATTCTGGTTGAGGTCGTCGATGTCGCGCTCGAGCGCTTCGACATGCCGCTCCTCGATGCGCGGCTGCTCGGGTTTCAAACTCTCGGGCAGGGTGGCGAGCAGTGAGCCCAAATTGAAAAGCTCATTCTGAACCCGCTCGAGCACTGCATCGATGCGCTGCCTGCAATCTTCCGAGCCCACTTCCGTACGGTTGAAATGACGAACCAAGCCGACAACAGCATTGAGTTCATCGACGGTGCCGTAGCATTCGATCCGGGAGGAATCCTTGCGAACCATTTTTCCACCGACCAGCGCGGTGTCACCGCGATCGCCGGTTTTGGTGTAGAGGCGATGAATGTAAACGGACATGCTAGTACCTCGCCACAGTGATTTTGAC
>JAHFDU010000378.1 GCA_023248835.1 Myxococcales bacterium
TGGCTGGTCTCCCTCGCATGCGCCTTTGAGCGCGTTGATTTAGTGAGGGATGTTAACCCATCACCTCGTTCGCGTTCGAGGCCAGCCACTTCATCTAATCTCCCACGCCCACGAAAGTGACGGATCCCCAGGTTACGATTTGTTACGATTGACTTGACGCGAGAATATCGTACGTATATCATACGTACATCATGGCGAAAACGTCGGCCAAGAAAGAAAAATGGACGCTCAGCTTCGACGCGACTTTGAAGGCGTTGGTTGTGCGGGCGGCGCGCCGGCGGCATGTGTACCCGGTTGCAGTGCTCGAGGAGCTGGTGACCAAGCAGTTCAATCCTTTCGGGCACACCGAGATCACCGACAGCACCGAGTACGTCAAGGCGCTGCGGCGCGAGGCGCGGAAGCAGACTGATCAGGCGTTTCTCGACGAGCTTCGGACATGGCGAAGACAGCGCTCCTGGTAGACACCGACATCTTCATCGACTACTTCAACAGCGGTCGGTACAGCTCGGTCCTCGATTCGTCGGACGTCGTCCTCTACTACTCCGTGGTGACCAAGAAGGAGCTGCTGGCAAAACGCGGGCTCCGGGAGGCCGAGGAGCGCAGCATCCTCGAAGAGCTCAAGCGCTTCCGCATGGTTGCTGTCACCGACGCGATCGCGCGGCGATTTTCGCAGGTCCGCGCCAACCATCCTTCACTCGAGAGAGCGGACGCGCTGATCGCCGCCTCCGCCCTGGTGAAACGGCTCGTGCTTCTCACCGGGAACCGACGACACTTTCGCCTGGTCACCGGACTTGCGCTATTCGACCCGTAACGTCTCACCGCAACAACTGAGCAGATTGACGCAGACGGCGACGCACCAGCTCCTTGCCGATCACATTCATGGTGTCGAACAGCGGCGGCGAAGCGCTGACGCCGGTAATCGCGATGCGCACCGGCATGAATAGCTCTTTGGTTTTCCAGCCGATCTTTTCTGAAAAAGCGCGCACTACCGGTTCGAGCGTTTGCGGATTCCAAGAGCGAACATTGTCGAGTTCATCGGCCAAATCGACGAGCACTTTTGCGGTTGCCGCGGCGTCGCGTTCCTTCGGAATGGCGTCGGTCAAAGCCGAACCGTAAGCCAGATCTCCACGCAGAAAAAAATCGACCTGCGGAATGAATTCGTCGAGTCGACGCATGCGTTCGTGCACCAGCGGCACCATGCGGGCCAACATTTCGTCGGACAGTCGCCAGTTGCGCAAGCGCTCGATCACTTGCGCGGTCGACAGTTCGCGCAAGTAAAGACCGTTTAACCAAGAAAGTTTTTCCAAGTCGAAGACCGGCCCACCGAGTGAAACTTTTTGCCAATCGAAGGTCTCGATCATTTCTGCAAGCGTGAATTTTTCGCGATCGCCGCCGAAAGAAAAACCCATGAGGCCGAGAAAATTTACCAATGCTTCGGGCAGAAACCCCGAATCCTGGTAGTAGTCGAGCGAAACTGGATTTTTGCGTTTGGAGATTTTTGACTTGTCGGCGTTACGCAAAAGCGGCATGTGAAAAAATTCCGGCGCTTGCCAACCAAATGCCTGGTAGAGCTGAACATGTTTTGGCGTCGACGAAATCCACTCTTCGGCGCGCACCACATGCGAGATCTTCATCAAGTGATCGTCGACCACGTTGGCCAAATGATAAGTAGGAAACCCGTCCGACTTGAGCAGCACTTGATCATCGATGGTGGCGTTTTGAAACACCAACTCGCCGCGCAATCCATCTTGCACTTTGGTTTCGCCCTCTTTCGGCATCGCCAGTCGGAGAACATGTTTCTCCTTGGCGGCAACTTTGCTGCGCGCTTCACCGCGATCGAGGCGGCGACACAAGCCGTCGTAGCCAGGAGGTTTTTTCTCGGCTCGCTGGGCTGCGCGCAATGCCTCCAGTCGCGCCTCAGCGCAAAAACAGGGATAGGCGGCGCCGCTTTCTACCAGTAGCTGCGCGTGTTCCTGATAGATGGCACTCCGTTCCGACTGGCGATACGGACCGTATGCTCCCCCGATGTCGGGGCCTTCGTCCCAGCCGAGCCCCACCCATTTGAGCGCGCGCAAAATCGCCTCTTCACTCTCGAGCGTTGAACGGGCGCGGTCGGTGTCTTCGATGCGCAGAATGAACTTGCCGCCCTGCTTCTTGGCGAAGACATAATTAAACAGCGCAATGTAGGCGGTGCCGACATGCGGATCGCCCGTCGGTGACGGCGCAATGCGAACTCTCACTTCAGTAGACATGGCGACAGGGGTAACAGAGCCCCGACTAAGCGTCAATCATACTCGTTCACGCCCCCACGCTCCGCTCGCCCTGAGCTTGTCGAAGGGCAGACTCGACGCTTACCGTCAATCAAGATTCATGCGTTCGATTTTTGGAATTCGATCGAAGTCAGCGTCGAACGTTGCGATGGTGCGAACGTCGTTGTTGAGCATCACCGCAGCGTGAATTGCATCTCGCGCACCGATGTGATGGCGACCAGCGACCAGGTCGCGAGCCAAATCGGTATCGGCCAGACTGACCGGCAACACGACTGGGCAAAGCTGCACGAAGAGATCGTAGACGCTGCGGGCGAGATCGCGCCGCTTGAGTCCGACGTAGCGGTAAAGAATCTCCTGCAGCACTTCGGTGCTGGTGCAGGCCTCGACGTCGCCTGAGCGAACCCGCTCGAGAAAGCGTCGAGCCGGCTCACGACAAGCGTGATCGCGACCGGCGACATACATCGGCACATTGGAGTCGATGAAAATCACGCGCGTCCGGACTCGATCTCCTCGATCATTTCGTTGATGTCGGCGGTGGGAGCGCCGAGCGCGGACAGCTTGGCCAGCGGATCGTCGGCAATACGATCGTCGGCAAGTGCGCGTTCGATGGCTCGTCGCACCCACTCCCCTTTCGAAACCCGGTTGCGCTGGGCGGCCTTGTGCAAGCGGGCATCGAGTCGAGGCGAAATCAATACCTGCAGCCGATTACTCATATACTCATGCTAATATGCTCACCGCGTTCTGTCAAACGCTTATTCTGTCAGCCGCTTACGTTGCCTGGAATCCGTTCTTTCGTGGGCGTGGGCGTCGGCGTGAAACGAAAATCCGTGCTCTGTACCGACGGTGGCGCGAGACTCACTGGTAGAAATCGGAACACGCGTCGCATCGGCAAAACACCGGCCTATGGTCGCGCTCACACTCGGCAGCCTGCTCAGTCCACGCCGCATCTTGCGCGCCTACTCACAGGGCCGCAAGAGTCGCAATCTATTTACTCGAAAAGTAGATGACACGCTGCTCGACCGCACCGTCGAGAGCGTGCGTGCGGAATTGGCGATCACTCCTTGATGTGGCCGCAGACTGCGTCGGTAAACGTCTTGGTGTTGCCTTTGCCGCCGAGATCGCCAGTGCGTTCGTTGTCGTTTTTTAGCGCAGCATAAATGCCTTTGCGCAAGCGCCCCGCTGCTTCTGTTTGGCCAACGTGATCGCACATCAACGCAGCCGACAGCGCCATCGCAGTGGGATTGGCGATGCCTTTGCCTGCAATGTCGGGTGCGGTGCCATGCACCGCTTCGAACACTGAAACGTCTTTGCCGATGTTAGCACCGGGCGCGACGCCGAGCCCGCCGATGAGGCCGGCGCACAGATCGGACAAGATATCGCCGAACAAATTCATCGTCACGATGATGTCGAAGCGCGTCGGATCTTTGACCAGCGCCATCGCACAGGCGTCAATGATCATGTCGTCGAACGCAACGTCACTGTACTCTTTAGCGACCTCGCGCCCGACGTCGAGGAACAGACCGTTGGAGAATT
>JAHFDU010000379.1 GCA_023248835.1 Myxococcales bacterium
CTCAGGGCGAGCGGGCCGTGAACGCTTACCATTCGATAATCGGCTATTTTTTCGCCGGCTCGCACACCAAGGTACGGTCGCGATAGGGAATGCTGTGCAACTTTCCGCATACCTCTTGCGCGATCTCTGACGGAACCAACAAATACGTATGTGAACTGCGCACATCGATGGTGTCAGGCGCCACCGATTTCTCGGCAAGGAACGCCTTGACGTCGTCTGGGCGCAACCGATCGCGCCGGCCGAGATTCAAGTAGAGCCGGGTCATCCCCTCCGGAACAGCCATCGCTGGCGGAGGTGGCGACGAGACAGGGGCTGGCAATGCGTTCGCCGCGGGTGGCGCCGGAGCAGCGTCGCCCTTGGAGTCGGCCCACGCCTCCCAAAACTCGCGGCCGCCACTGTCATCGATGGTGGCAGCTACTGGCACCGCTGCTGCTTGAGCACGCGCCTCTCCGCCTTGGGGCGCGCCGTTTCTTTCGCTGCGACCGCGCCCGGTTCTTGATCTGCGGCCACGCGGGCGCCTGCCTTCACCATCGGTCGATGCGCTCTGCGAACGCGGCGGTCGCGACAATGGTGGCGATGGTGGCTCCGATGCAAATGCGACGGGCAATGCCTGAGCCGACGATTCGGGGCGCGCTCTGGCGAGGCGCTCTGCGATCAGCGCAGCGACGATGCGCTCGCCATCGGTTTCGGTCATCACCCGTTTGGCCAGGTCATGCCACTCGGGTGGCACGTCTTTAGCGCCCACTAGATTGCGCAAATCACTCAACTGCCTTTCCGAACGCATCCGTTTGAATTCCTCTTCTGAGGGCAAGAACCGCTCCTCGGGTTTGATCTTGTAGGTCAACTTCAACATGTAAAAACTGCCGAGCTCACGCGGCGACACCAACGAAATCGCAATCCCCGACTTGCCGGCGCGGCCAGTTCTGCCGGTGCGATGGACATAGACCTCGGCCGACTCGGGAAAGGTGTAGTTGATGACATGCGACAGATCGCTGATGTCGATGCCGCGCGCGGCGATGTCGGTGGCGACGAGAAATTGCAGATTCTTGGCTTTGGTGCGCGCCATCACCCGTTCGCGATCGCGCTGGTTCAGGTCGCTCGAAATCGCTTCGGCGTCGTAGCCGCTCTTGCGCAAAAATTCGGCAACGCGACCGGTCTCTTCACGAGTGTTGCAAAAAATGATCGCCGATTCCGGCCGCTCGCTCTCGAGTAGCCGCACCAGATCGCGCGTCCGTCCCATCCCCGCCACCATGTAATACGCGTGCTTGATGTCTTCCACTGAGATGTGATCGGCCGAGAGCTCGAGCTTTTCCGGGGTTCGCATGTGGCGACTGCCGATGCGCTCAATGTCGGTCGGAATCGTCGCCGAAAATAGGATTGTCTGCCGTTTTTCCGTCGGTGGGCAGTGTTTGATGATCTCGGTGATCTCCTCTAAAAAACCCATCGACAACATCTCGTCGGCTTCGTCGAGCACCAGCACGCGCAAGGCGCCGAGCCGCAGGGTCTTTCGGCCAAGATGGTCAAGTACCCGGCCAGGAGTGCCGGCGATAATCTGCGCACCGGCCTCGAGCTCGCTCAACTGTTTTCCAATCGGCGCGCCGCCGTAGATGGCGGTGACCTGTAATTGCCGATAGACGGCAATGCGACGGCATTCGGTCGCCACTTGCAGCGCCAGCTCGCGCGTCGGCACCAGCACCAACGCTTGCACGCGATTGTCGTCGGGATGGATCAATCCTTCGGCAAACGGAATGCCGAATGCGGCGGTTTTTCCACTGCCCGTGCGCGACTGAACAATCAGATCGCGCCCCGCCATCAGCGGCGCAAACGTCTCCCGCTGCACCAGCATCGGGACGACAAACCCCATCTCGCCGAGCGCCCGCTTGACCTCTGGCGACAAAGCCATGTCGTCAAAAGTGGGCAGCGGGTCGACAACGTTCTTGGTCTCTTCTGACTCCGCGACCGCGCCAGCGGCCTGAGAGTCCCCGTCAGCGCCGGCTGACGTACTTTCAACGCTCATTCACTTTCCTTTGATGCTTCACCCCGGGGGGATCGACTGCGACCGCTGCCGCTCGATCTCTTGCCGAGAGGTCTCGAGCGAATGGCGCAGTTCATCTACCCGTGAAGCATGGTGTCTCAAATAGTTGTCGATAAGAACGCTGTACGCGCGCTGCATCGACTCAAGCTCTTCATGTACCACTGCCAGCCGATCATAGCCAGCCCCAATTCCGCGACCGGCAAGTTCATTAAATCGACATTGCACGCCCACTTGCCGCCAACGCTGCTTCCACGACCTGGAAAATGCCTCCCACTCACCGACCAACTCAAAGTCCTGCAAGGCGGCGTCCTTGGGCAGCTCAAACGATTTATGGTTGAGCTCGGTGAACAGCGCGCTCACTTCGTGCTGGCAATCGAGCTGGGCATCGATGTCGTTCGCCTTCCCGGAAAACATGATGCGCGAGCGAACCTCTGGATGAGAAAACAAACTGTGCGCCACCGAGGCAATCATCCAGGCGACACCACCCGCCACCGCCAGCGCAGCGACGATGTAGGTGCCGAGCCGATAGCGACGAAATTCCATGCGCAAAGGAGCCTAACACAGCCGGCGATCGCCAGGTCCACTTGCGATCGCTTGTGTCAGGGCGGCCACAGCCTTCACTTTCGGTGGTACAATAGAATTGTATGCGGCATGTTCTTCTCTACAAAGCCGGCCAGACAGATCCGCAGCTGAAGGGCGAAATCGGCGACTACGAGCAGTGGTTTTCGCGGGTGCTGGGCGAGACAGTGTCGATCGAAATCCATCTCGCGTTTGACAAGCCCAGCTATCGCATCAGCGGCTACGACGGTCTGATCGTCAGCGGCTCTCCGCGCTCGCTGGTCGAGAGCGAACCGTGGATGGACGATGCCGCCGGCTTCGTACGTGACGCGGCCGCTGCGGGCGTCGCAGTGCTCGGTGTATGTTTCGGCCACCAACTTGCCGCGCATGCCTATGGTGCCCAAGTCAGACGCAACCCCAATGGTTGGGAGGCCGGCACCCACGAAGTGGAGTTGACACTCGACGGCCAGCATGATCTTCTCTTCGAGCATTCGCCGCCGCGCTTTTCAGTCAACCAATCGCACCGCGACGAAATCGGCGAATTGTCGGCGCAGGTCAAGCAGCTCGCCCGCGGCGACCACACCGAGACCCAAGCGCTTGCCGTCGGCGAACATGTCCGCGGCGTCCAGTTCCATCCCGAAATGAATGGCGCGATTATCCGTCGCTTGATCGAACACCGTCGCCAGATTCTCAGCGACGAAGCCGCCATCCGTCCGCGCTGCCGCCCCGTCGACCATCTACTTTCGAATGCAACCGATACACCACAGGCCGAATGCGTGCTACGCAATTTCGCTGTGCATTTCGTCAAACACGCCTAGCGCGGTAGGGAGTTTTCCGCATCTCAGGGGCGCCCGGAAGTCGGCGTTGATTCGCGCTTCGCGATTCTTACCACCGCCGACAGCCAACAGCTTACAGCTGACAGTGGAGAAAAATCGCAAAATCGCGTTGACCCTCCCGTAACTTCGCTTTTGAAAGGAGGCCTAGAGCAGGTGATTTCATGAATGAATCCGAAACTGTAGGCTGTCGGCTGTGAGCTGTCGGCGGCGCTCGGACTTCCGGGTGCCCCTGCGCATCTGGAGCTGCTGGTCAACTACGGATCAATTTGCTACAACCGCGTCATGTCTCCACCGTTTCAGGGAGTGATGACCGCGCTGGTGACGCCGTTTCGCGACGGCCGCGTCGACGAGCGCGCACTCGAGGCAATGGT
>JAHFDU010000380.1 GCA_023248835.1 Myxococcales bacterium
TGGGAACGATTCACCGAGGACATGACGCTGCGCAATTTCGCGCCGAAAACGAGAGTCGCATATATGTCGAGGGCCAAACGGTTCGCCGAATATTACGGCCGCTCGCCGCGCGAAATGGGCCAAGCCGAGGTCCGCGCGTACTTGCTCCATTTGATCGATTGCAAGCTGAGCCCGTCGACGCTGTCAGTCGGACTCGGGGCGCTGCGATTTCTTTACGCCGTCACGCTCGGTCGTCCGGAAGAGATCGCCAAAATCCCTGTGCCAAAGCGGCCGCGGCTGCTGCCCGAGATTCTGCTCGCTCGGCATCTGCAAACGACTATTTATTTATTTATTTATTTGCGATCTTGCCTGACCGCGCCCGTAGCGCAAGTGCTATACTCACCGGATGAGCTGGCGCGAAAGCATCGAGAGTGACCCGCAGATCCTGCGGGGCAAACCTTGCATCAAAGGCACGCGAATTCCGGTCGCATTGATCCTTGGGTATCTCGCTCTGGGCAAGAACGCGAGCGAGGTTTTGCATGAGTTTCCTGATCTCAAACAAACCGATGTTGCCGCCTGCCTCGACTACGCGCGAGATCTCGCTGACTTTGAGGCCGTGACCGCGGGATGAACTTGCGGTTCTTGGCAGATCAATGCGTACCCCGAGAGATCGTTGCGGCGTTGCGCTCTGCCGGTCATGTTGTAACCCTGCTTGGTGAGGAAATATCCATCCGGTCTTCCGACCCGGACGTGATCGCGTGCGCTGTGCGGTTGAAGGCCATTCTGCTTTCGCTAAACGGTGATTTTTCTGACATCGTGACTTACCCTCCGGCGAAGTATCACGGCATCGTAGCAATTCAACTTCACAACCATCCAGAAGCGATTCCATCTCTGATGGATCGGCTCAACCGATTTCTCACCTCAACTCCGAGTCAGGGATTCTACGTCGGCAAACTCTTGATCGTCGAGCCTCATCGAATACGAATTCGCCATTGATTCAGTGCATGCTTATGCGACGGGCACATCGATTTTCTCCTCTCGCGCGGCGCGATAGGATCCGATGGTCGCGGCCAAAGTTGCGGTCCCGGAGAGGACCAGCGCCGCCACCAGATTGTTGAGCGATTCCTTCAGACCGACCAGGAATATCCATCTTTCCGCGGCCGCAACTTCACTGGCCGCATGCACCGTCAGCTGGATCCCCAATACCGTGCCAAGACAGCCGGCCATCACCGTCGACAGCGACAAACCGATCAGAAGCGCCCGTTTGCCTGGGCTCGGCCTCCCGGCGTAACTCGACGCGACCAGCAGCGACAACAGTCCCGGAACCAGTACCAGAAAAATCGGCCAACCCGCTTCTCTCACAAAGTTCATGGCACACCTCCCGAGTGGTTGAACTGGTTAGACACCACTTGACCCAAAAAGTTCCCGTCGCCGGTTGAAATATATTGGCTTTGGTTGATTGTTAAGAATTTGGTTGCCGAAAAGCCGTCGAATCCAGATAGAATGGCTCTCCTAAATAGGAGTACACATGAAAATGAGACTGGTGATTGCGCTGTGCGCGTTCGCTCCAACGTTGGCGCTCGGCGACGAGGGGCCGCCGAAACCAGGGGCTGAAGTCAAAGCGATCGGTGCGCTGATTGGAAATTTCAACATGAAGGGCACTTCGCCAGCGGGAGCGATGGGGCAGGGATCGCCCGAGATGGCGACCAAGGGAAAACTGATTGGCAATCCGACGCTCGAGGGCTTCTGGATCGGCTGCGAAATCGACGAAGAGATCGGCACCGGTATGCAGGCAATGAAGTTGCACATCCATTTTCTTGCCGGCTGGGATCGCGCTCCGATGCGCCGCTGTTGTGAGCGCTGCCCGGATCGCATTGGCTGAGATCGGTTTGGCGGGATCTCTGCCCGGAAAAAGGTGTTTGGAGCTTTGGGCACGCCCTGCCAGAATTTTCCGTGCGCAAGCGAGCAGTCGCGAACTCAGCATGACGAAGCGGTCTTTTTTGCCCTTGCCGGATCGAACGTGAATCACCATGCGCGTGGCATCGAGATCGGTCGGACGCAGCGCTCGAATCTCTGCAATGCGCAAGCCGGCGCCGTACGCCAGCATGATCGCGACGCGATGTTTGTCCGAGTCGATCGCTCGAAGTAGCGCCCGCAGTTCGCCGCCACTCAGAATCTGCGGCAGCTGAACCGGCCGACGTGGGTAGGGAATGCGCGCCACCTCATTCGGCCGCGCCAGCGTCACCGCATAAAGAAATTTCAGCGCCGATACATAGCCAGCGTGAGTCGACGGACTCGTGCCATGCCCGCGCACCAAGTGAATCAGGTACTGGCGAATGTGCCGCTCGCCTAACGCCTCGGGCGAACGGCGAAAATGCGCAGCAAACCGACGGGCTCGGCCGAGATAGTCACGCAGCGTTGCGCTGGCGCAGCCGCGCAACAGGAGATCATTTCTCATCCGCTCGCACCACATCTTCGATTTCTTCATGTTTGTCCTTTCGTGCAGTTTCGTTTTTTTTCGATTGACCCATAGGCGCCGAGTCGGCATTTTCCCAGTTCGGGAAGCCTCCAGGTCCGATCCATCGCCGCATTGAATAGCGCCCGCCGAATTTTCCGTCGAAACCCATAAGGCAAATTCTTGCTGCTGTCGCTTTCTTGTTGGCACCTGTGACGCAATGCGCCATGGTGTGTTCGCGTGGCGATCGCTGAACGGCTAAAAAAAAGACTGATGGAGCACCCGGGACGGGGTGGCTGTGGAGTGGGTGCGATCGTCGATCTGAACCGCGCATCGCCCCAGGTGATCGCCAGTGCACTGTCGGGCTTGGGCTGCATGGAGCACCGCGGCGGATCGATCGATGACACCGGCGACGGCGCTGGACTGCTTTTTCGCACCGACGAAAGTTTTTTTTCGCGCTTCATTGCGCCTGGCAAGCGGCTGCCCGAAGGCCACCGTCTCTCGGTCGGAGTGCTGTTTTTTCCGCCCGGCGAGAGCGGCAACTTACCGGCGTGGCAGCATGAGATCGATCGCGCTTTGCGAAAGCGTGGGCTTGAGCCGCTCGGTTGGCGCCACGTTCCGGTCGACGAATCGGCCCTGGGTGCGCAGGCGCGCGCTTCGTTTCGCGACATCTGGCAGCTGCTCATCGGCGAGGGCATGGTGCCGAAAGAGGAGCTGCCCCGTGCGCTCTACGAAGTCAAACACCACATCGAGCGCTGGTTTCGCGACCTGTATGTCGCCTCGATGGCGCCGGAGACGATGGTGTACAAGGCGCTTTGCACCGGCGCCCAGCTCGAGCGCTTTTTTGTCGACTTGCGCAACCCTGAAATACAAAGCGACTTTTGCATTTTTCACCGTCGCTATTCGACCAACACTTTTTCCAACTGGTATTTGGCGCAATGCTTTCGCCTGCTCTGTCACAACGGCGAAATCAACACCATCAAAGCCAACCGCAACGCGACCATCAATCTAGAACACGAAATTGGCCAAGACGGCATCTTGATGCCCCAGGGATCGGACTCGGCCGACCTCGATCGCATGGTCGAACTTTTTAGCGTGCACAACATTTCGCTGCCGGAAACGCTGTGTCGTCTGCTGCCGCTGGCGTGGGCCGACTTAGCCGAGCCGACCCCCGACGTGGTGCGGTTTTACAAAGGCGTCGGGCGCGCCCTCGGCAGCCTCGGCGCCTGGGAAGGGCCAGCGGCGCTGGTGGCAAGCGACGGCCGCCATCTGGTGGCGATGCTCGATCGGATGGGATTGCGGCCACTGCGCTGGTGTCGCACTGCCTCTGGCCTGATTGCGATTGGTTC
>JAHFDU010000058.1:0-5457 GCA_023248835.1 Myxococcales bacterium
AAAAGTAAAACCAAAACAAAACCGCGGACACCATGAAATTGGAGAGACGATGAGATTGAACTTTCGCGCATTTTTCCTAGCGGCAGTGCTTCTGAATTGCGGCAGCGGGCCTACAGGCACTTCTACAGGCACTCCAAAACCGACCAATTGCGGTTCACCTGGGCGCACCGGAGAGACCAAGGCCGGGTCTTGTGGATTGTGCGCAGTCGGAAACTATTGCAGTGTCGACGCCGATGGGTTTCACCGCTGCGCAGTCGGCTGCGTCAGCGACGAAAATTGCGGAGCAGTCGAGTACTGTGCGCACTGCCCAGGCGTGGTGATTGGGATCTGCTGGAGATGCGACTCGCCTGCGCCAAGCTGCGAGATGCACCACCCAATGATGATGGGATGCCGCCGCGATAATTTCTGGGATCACGATTGCAAGGATGCAACCATGACCAAAGCTTACGACTGCTCCACCGATTCCGATCCACCGGCCGCAGCCAATCCTTGCAAGCATGCTGTTGACACCTTGCCGAGCCTGTTTTGCTGCGCCAATTGAGGCTCCCTTTTTAGTCATCAAGTTCCGGAAAAATATCGGCCCCCGCAGTTGTGCTCAGAAAATTGACCACGGTTTCGGCGAGCGCTAGGGTCATGCCGGGCGCGCGCGCAAGCTCCTCGAGTGACACGGAGCGCAGCTGCTTGAGAGAACCAAAATGGCGCAACAGATCGCGCTGGCGCTTTTTGCCGATGCCGGGAATGTCTTCCAATCCCGAGCGCAAGCTGCGTTTTTTGCGCAGCGAACGATGAAATTCGACCGCAAACCGATGCGCTTCATCACGCACCCGCCCGAGCAAGTAGAGCTCAGCCGAATTGGGACGCAACTTGATCGGATCTTTGGCGTTCGGCAAGAACACCCGGTCGGTGACTTTTTCACCCTCGACGGTCTCACTCTCTTTGGCGATGCCGAGCGCGTCGATCATCGGGTGGCCAACATCGCGCAGCGCCGCCATCGCGCTGCCGAGCTGCCCCTTGCCGCCGTCGATCACCAACAGATCGGGAGCGCGCCAACCCTTGAGCGCCTCGTCGCTGGCATCTTCCGCCTCGTTCTCGGCCTGTAGCGCGCGGCGAAAACGACGCGACAGCACTTCGTACATCGAGGCGAAGTCGTCGTTGGTCGCAGTCTTTACTTTGAACCGGCGATATTCGCCTTTGGCCGGCTCGCCGTCGAGAAACACCGCCATCGACGCCACGGTGTTTGATCCCTGTAGATGCGAAATATCAAAACACTCGATCCGGCGCGGCAATTTTCGCAAGCCCAAGCGATCTTGCAATTTCAACAGCGCAGTTTCGGCGTCTTCGGCTTTGTTACGCCGGGTGACAAACGCCGAGGACGCGTTCTTGGCCGCCAAATCGATGAGCTTTCGACGCGGGCCGCGCTCGGGCGTCATCACTAAGACGGAGTGCCCACGCTTTTCGCTCAACCAGTCGGCTTTGACTTTGGCATCTTCAATCTCGAGCGGTAAAAGCACTTCGTCAGGAATATTGGCGCCGAGATCATAATAAAGAGAAACAAAAGACGAGAGAATTTCATCGGACGGAAATTCCTGTCCGCTATAGGGAAAATTGCGCCGACCGAGCAACTTGCCACCGCGCACGTGCATCACCACCAGCATGATTGCGTCGCCCTCGCGATACAGCCCAAACACATCCTGGTCGCGAAAATCGCCCGACACCACGCGCTGCTCTTGCAAGGTTTTTTCAAGCGCGCCGATCTGATCGCGCAACAGGCCGGCCGCCTCATAAGCCATCGCTTGTGCCTCGGATTTCATACGCGCGCGCAAACGCAACAGTAATTCATCGTCTTTGCCGTCGAGGAACAGCGCCACGTCCTGCACCTGTTTGCCGTACTCCTCTGCAGCGATCGGAAAAACGCACGGCGCATCGCAGCGCTTGATCTGAAATTGCAAACAGGGCCGCTGTCGCGAATGGAGCACGTGGTCGGTGCAGGTGCGCAATTTGAAATGGCGATTGACGACGCTGAGGGTCTGGCGACACGAGGTCGCCGAATGGTAGGGGCCAAAATAGCGGGCGCCGTCCTGCCCGAGCCGCCGCACGGTTTCGAGTCGCGGATAGCGCGCTTGCTCATCGAGCCGGAGCACCAAATAGTTCTTGTCGTCGATGAGTTTGATGTTAAAGCGCGGTTGGTGCTGCTTGATGAGATTGTTCTCTAATAACAGCGCCTCTTTTTCGTTGTTGGTGACCACGGTTTCGATGTCGCCAACCAATCTGCCGAGCAGCGCAACGAAGGCGCGCGAATCGCCCGAGGCTCTGAAATAACTACGGACGCGCGCTCTTAACGAGGCCGCTTTGCCGACATAGAGGACGCGCGCCTTCTTGTCCTTCATCAAGTAAACGCCAGGCTCGGTCGGCAGCTTCTCGACCAGCTCCCGCACACGTTCCTCGGGCGTCTTTTTCTTTCCTTTTTTTTGCGCTTTTTTTTGGTCTTTTACCAAGCGGTCGGTATCCTATTCGGTATCCTATGTATCCTATTCGGTATCCTATATCGATTGGATCGGAACTTGACCTCGACGACAAAATGGTCTATATTCTAAAATAGGAGGCTACATGCGAAGTCCGACTCCGACCGGCCGCCCCCGCCTATCCCTCAAAGCTTCTCACCACCGCATCAAACTCCGCGTTTCGCATCATCAGACTCGCGAACAGGTCGCTGAGGAGCCTGAACGAGAGCGCTATATCGCTCCTCCTAAGCGTCGAAGATAACGAGAGAATCAACCAACTATCCGCCTTGTAGCTTGCGCTCGGCAATGGCCAGTGAGTGCTCCGCCTCCTGGTTGCGCGGATCGACATGCAGCGCTTTCTTGTACTCTGAAATCGACTCTTTGATGCGCCCCTGTTTGTAGTAGGCCTGGCCTAGCAGCACCAAATAACGGGAGCGATTCGACAGTCGCACTGCCTTTTGCAAATGCGAGGCGGCGGCCTGATATTCCCCCTGTTCAAACGCTACTTCGCCGAGCCCCGCCATCGCATCGGCATTGCGTGGATCGAGCTTTTGCGCCTGGCTGAAGTGCCCTTGCGCCTGGCTAAAATCGCTGGCGGCGAGTCGCTCTCGCCCGACCTTGACCAGCGCTTGCGCCTGCGCCTTGCCATCCCCCGCGCCCTTGTCGGTGGTCTTGGCCTGCTTGACTTCTTCACTCTTCTTGGCGGGCTTCGGCGGTTCGATTTTTTTCAGCTCGGACCGCTTCGGCTCCGCGCTAACCCTAGGTTCGACTTTTCGTGGCTCCGGCGTCGGCGCCAGCTTGGACTCGATTTTTTTCGGCTCGGCCCTCGGCATCGGCACTGGCGCCGCCGGATGATCTAAGCGCGGCTCTGCCGGCGTCACGCTGGCGACCTTGGGCGGCACCGCAACCGGCGCAATCGCTGGCGTCTTGGCCGCCGCCGGAACCGTGGGCGTGGGCGTGGGCGTAGGCGAATCCGTGGCTCCCTTCGCCGTCGCTGCGGTCGCTGTCTCCGTCAAGGGCGGACTGGCGTGATGGAGCAGTATCAAAATGCTTGCCACGCCAACCAGGCCAACGCCGCCGACGATCCCACCGATGACATACCATTGTCGACGACGGGCCGCGAGGCGCTCTTCTTCTTCGTAGCTGCTGTAAGTTTTCTCGAGCAGTTCGGCCTGAAATTTTCCGGTGTCGGCAAACCATTCACCCGATACCTCGCGGCGATTTTCAACCAGTGCGACCGGTTTGGGCAGCGGAGTGTGGTCGTCAGAATTTCGCGCAGGATTGTCGACCACCACCGAAGGCATGCCCATCACCGTACTAGCCGGATCGGCATGAGCGACGCCATTTGACGCCACCATTTCGCCAGTCGTTGTCGCCACAACTGGAGGATTGGTTGTCCCTTTGCGCCGACGTTTTCCTTTGCCTGATGAAACCATCGCCGACGGCGCCACCTCAGCCGCCGCCGTCGGCTGAGGGCTTTCGGCCCTCGGCACCGGCCCGGTCACCGCCATCGCCTGCGACGCGCCCGCCTGCAGCGCTTCATTCAGACGCAAAGCGGTGACAAAGCGATCTTCGGCTTTTTTCTGCAGCAGGCGGGCAACGATTTCCGACAGCC
The DNA here is from genome assembly GCA_023248835.1 of Myxococcales bacterium. GTDB lineage: Bacteria > Myxococcota_A > Polyangia > Palsa-1104 > Palsa-1104 > JAHFDU01. Next base: position 4,117 of record JAHFDU010000058.1, read on the forward strand.
AGCCCGGACAGTCGCTGCGCATCTGCGAAACCGGCGGCGGCACCTGGTCGAGCTGACTGTTCATGATCTCCGCCAGCGTGCCGCGAAACGGCGGCGCCCCGGACAGCGCCTCATACGTCACAATACCGAGCGAATAGAGATCGGTGCGGCGGTCGAGTGCGTCGCCGCGCAGCTGCTCGGGCGACAGATAGCGCTGATCGCCAAACGCCATGCCAATCGCAGTCTGCTTGGTCTCAACGTTGGGCTCGAGCAACTTCGACAGACCAAAATCGAGCAGTTTCACATAATCGCTGCGATCCTTCTTGGCCACCAAAAAAATATTACGCGGTCGCAAGTCGCGATGGACATAGCCGAGCCCGTGCGCCTCCATCAGCGTCTCGGCAACCTGGGTCATAATGTCGACCACCTCCGCGATCGGCAGCTCGCGCTCACGCGCAATCCGGTCGCTGAGCGACTCACCCTCGAGCAGCTCCATCGCAAAAAACAGACGGCCATCGGCCTTGCCATCGAGCCTACCGAAATCATGAACCTCAACAATGTGTTGATTCTCGATTTGCGAAACCGTGGTGGCTTCGCGGCGAAATCGCTCGACCGCTTTTTCGTCCTGGCACAAATGAGCGTGCAGGATTTTTACTGCCACTTGCTTGCCGAGGCCGACGTGCTCGGCGCGATACACCGTGCCCGCCTTGCCCTGGCCGAGTTTTTCCACCAAACGAAAACGATCCGCGATCACCTGGCCGAGTAGCGCATCGGTGGTGGCTACAGCCTCGGTCGCCGCCGGCGCGCCACAGATGGTACAGAAGCGCGCCCCCGGCAGCTGCGCCTCGCCGCACTTCGAACAAGTGATCGCGCCCGCGCTCAAAACTGTCCCCCGAGCGACAGCATCGCCCCGCCGCTTAGCGGCAACACCATCGCATGCGGCAGGTTCGCCTTGCGGGTGCGGTAGTCCATGTAATAAAATACTCCCGAGGCAACCAGGCTCACTGCGCCGAGGCCGATCAACGGGCCGCCCTCTTTTGCGGTGTCCCATACTTCGGTGCAATTAGAATGGCCGCAGCTTGGCTGACCATCGATAACCACCAGCGGTATTCCGCCGCCGATCATCGCCAATCCCAAAATCGTTCCGCCGACGCCAAGTCCGAGCCACGGTCCGCGCGCCGGCGCAACCACCGTTGGTGATTTTGATTTTTCCGGATTGAGTTTGGGCAGCGGCTCTTCCGCTTTGGCCGCCGGTTTTTCCGCAGTTACCTTCTTAGTCTTGTCGACCTTGGCGGGTTTTTCCGACTTGGCCACCGTTGGGGTCGGGGCCGGAGTCGGAGCAGGGGTCGGGGCCGGGGGGGC
>JAHFDU010000058.1:5467-14921 GCA_023248835.1 Myxococcales bacterium
GGGGGCCGGAGTCGGCGTCACGGTGGCGCTCGGCGCTGGCGCCGCGGTCAAGCCGAGTTTTTGGGCGGCCTTTCCGCAGGCCTGTTCGGCCTCATGCACCGAGCAGATCTCACAAGATTCGTCGGCGTGAGCGAGCAGCCGTCCGCTCGCATCAAAAAGACTTAAGCGAATTTGGTAGTCCTTGCCGAGCACGCGGATTTCAGTCGCCACGACTTTGGTCGATCGCAACGCCTCGGCCACTTTGCCAACGCAGGCAGCAGTGCCCGGACAGGTCAGCAGCGACTGGTCCACCACGCCCAATCGCAAACGCACTTCGGCCGCACTGAGCACGTCGAGGTCGGGTGCTTTGAGGCCACGCACCACCGCATCATGAAAACGATCGCGCAACTCCGGCGACCCGGCGTTCATCTCTGGCACCAGCGCAACCACCCGTTCGGTCGCCTGGGCGCGCTCGGTCGCCGAGATCACGGCTGCAAAACACAAACACAAACATGCGGACCGCAAACCGCTCATCCTGAGTCTCGTCCGCATGGCGCAATAGGGCAATCGCATCTTAATTTTTCATTTCCACGAACCGCCCGGGTTCGAAGCCGGATCTCCGTCGAGCCCCAGTCCGAGTCCAGGGCCGCAGGCCCGGAGTCCGAGCCCGGCTTTTATGATCGGGCTCGGACTCGCACGCGGGCTCGGACTCGCACGCGGGCTCGGGCTCGAGGGGAGATCGGATCTTGATGCGTACGCTCTGCATCGCGCGAAGCTTAGCACATTAATTTTGATTTCTGGGATATAGTCGCCGCCGATGAAATGGTGTTTTTTCATATTCTCCAAACATGGCGACGCGCTGGCCGACACCGAATTTGCCGAGACCCATCCGCTCGGGGGTAGCGAGACCGCGGCTCTGCACATGGTGGCAGCGCTGCGCCGGATCGGCGACGAAGTCACCATCGTCACTCGGCTCGAGGATGTCCCGGCGGCGCAATGCGACGTCTTTGTCAACTTGCGCACTTGGCAGATCTTTCAAGATGGGCCCGGACCGGGCCGCATCAATTATCTGTGGTGCCACGACGGTGTCGGCAATCAGATGCTCGAACCGCTGCGCGATTCTGCCGTCGCCGAGCGCGTGTACGGCCGGGCCGATCGGGTGATTGTACTTTCGCGCTACATGGCTGGAGTATGGAGCGAAAATTTCAACCTGCCGGCGAACAAAATCTTTTTGAGTTCTAATGGCATTCCCTTCGATCGTTTCAGCGTCGACCCGGAATCGATCGTCGCCCGCCCGCGCCGCGCTTACTACTCGTCGGTGCCGTACATGGGCCTCGAATTTTTGCTCAAGGCCTGGCCGATCATTTCCGAAGCGGTGCCGCAAAGCGAACTTCACGTCTTCAGTTCCGTCAAGGTCTACGAATCGGTCGAGACCGAGGAGTTCAAGCGGCTCTACGCCGAAGCCGAACGGCTGCCCGGTGTCACCTATCGCGGCTCGGTCGGTCAATCGGAGCTGCGCGAAGAGATCAAAAAATCGCGCGTGCTCGCCTATCCCTGCATTGTGCCCGAGACCTCGTGCATCACCGCGATGGAAGCGATGGCCGGCGGCGCGGCAGTGGCATCCACCGCGATCGGCGCAATGCCCGAAACCGCCTGGCGCAATGCCCTGGTCGCGCCCGATCGCAAGTGGCTCGAAAACTGGATCGGTGAAGTGGTGCAGCTCTTGGTCGACGACGACTACTATCTCGATTTGGCCAAGCAGAATGTCGCGGTCGCGCGTCTGTACGACTGGTCGCTGGTGGCGCAAAAGTGGCGTCGCCGCGCCCGAGTCGATCTTGCTAAGAGATGAACGAGAAACTGAAGGGCAATCTCGCCGCCATCGCCAGCGTCGATCGAGCCCTCTATGATCGCATCTGTTTGCCAGTCGATGGTTCGCACATCGAGTGCCATCCCGACGGCACCGCTTCATATCGAGTGCGCAACCAAAGTTATCTATTCGATCTCAATCCAGCTGAACTGAGCAAGCTCGGACAGCTTTCGGTCGTGGCGAAGTTTTTCGTTTTCGGCATCGGGCTGGGCGAACAGACGGCATATTTGCTCGAGCATTTTCCCGCGGCGCAGGTGCTGGTTTGGGATCTCGATCCTTGGTTGATGCGCTTGGCGCTCGAGCGCCACGATTTTTCTGCCGCCATTACTAGCCATCGCTTGCGTCTTTTGATGTGCAGCGATCTGATTGATGCATTGCCGCTCGGCAGCGACACCACGCGGGTGCTCCATCCCCACTTGCAAGAGCACTACCGCTTTGAGCGTCGACTTCTCGACGGACCGCGCCCGCAACGAGTCGCTTTGGTCTGTTCGGGCGAGCTGTTCGTCGACGATTTGGTCGATGGCCTAGAGCAAGCAGGGCTGGCAGCATTTTCGATCGAACTTGGGCGCTGGTCGATCGAGGAGCTGCGCTACACCGTCGAGCATCTGTCGCCCGAATTGATTTGCGCGATCAACTATTTTCCCGGCCTGGCCGAGTTTTGCCACTCGGTCGAGCGGCCGCTGGTGGTGTGGGAGATCGATCCGACGCCGCGAAGGCTCGGGCACGTCGGTGTGCCGACCGAGCACTGCCATATTTTTACCTACCGCAAAGCCAATGTTGTCGGCTTTTCCGAGAGTGGATTTGCAAACGCGGAGTATTTGCCGCTCGCCGCTAGCAGTCGCCGCGCCATGCCCGCGCTTTCCGACCAAGATCGCCAGCGCTACGGCGCCAAGGTTTCGTACGTCGGACGCAGCATTGTTTTGGAAGCGGGCGAGAACCGCCGCGCGCTCATCGCCGACTACCAGCGCCTCACCGGACGCAGTGAAGCCGAAGCGACCGAAAAACTTTCGCAGGTGGTGCAGGCGCAGCGGCAGAATTTTTCGGTCTGCAAGCTGCCCGAGCTGATGGCCGAACACATGGGCGACTATCTTCGAGCCAGCGCTCACGCCACGCTCGATCCGCTGGTGCTGGTCGGCGAAATTGCGGCTTCAGAAAAGCGCGCCAGCACCGTCGCCAGTCTGGCGCAGTTTGGCATCGAGGTCTGGGGCGACGAGGGTTGGCGCGCGCTCGAGCCGTTCGGCGTGCGCTTTCGCGGCCGCGCGCTGCACGGCGACGAGCTCACCCGAGTCTACGCCGCATCCCAAGTCAGCATCGACATCGGCCGGATTTACCAATCGGACATCGTCACCATGCGGGTGTTCGACGTCCTCGCTTGCGGCGGCCTCGTCCTGGCCGAATACAGCGACGCGCTCGCCGAACTGTTTGTCGTCGGTGAAGAGATCGAAGCCTATCGCACCCTCGACGAGCTCAGCGAAAAAGTGAAGTTCTATCTAGGTCATCCCGAAAGCGCCGAGAAGATCGCCGCCCGCGGTCGCCAAGCGATCAGTGATCGACACAACACCCGCACAAGGGTTCAGTACATGCTTTCGCGATTGCGATCCTCAGCAAACTGAGTGGTTGGAATTGCATTGGCGTGGATCGCGCGCCGCTCGGCCGCTCGGGAAGGCTGAGTTGAAAACTGTAACGTTATACTTTATACTTCTTTAACTATGAAGTACGACAAGCTCTCGCAAAAAAAAAAGGCCCTAGATCGCTATCGGCCGTTGTCGTCGGCGCTGGTGCAAAATCTCGAGCACTGGTTCAATGTCGAGCTCACCTACACCAGCAACGCGATCGAGGGCAACACGCTGACCCGTCGCGAAACCGCGGTGGTGATCGAGAAGGGCCTGACGATCGGCGGCAAGAGTTTGAAAGAGCATCTTGAGGCCTGTAACCATGCCCATGCGATCGACTTTGTGCGATCTCTGGTAAAGAAAAAACCGGCCCAGGTATCGGCTCACAATGTCCTGATGATTCACGATTTGATTCTCAAGGGAATTGACGATGAAAATGCGGGTCACTATCGCAGCGTGCCGGTGCGAATTTCCGGCTCTACCGTAATCCTCCCCAATCCGCGCAAAGTTCCCGATCTGATGGATGATTTTTTTAGCTGGCTGCGCAGCCGACCCAAACTGCATCCGGTCGATCTCGCAGGCGAAGCACACTATCGCCTGGTCAGTATCCACCCGTTCGTCGACGGCAACGGACGGACCGCGCGTTTGTTGATGAATCTTTTGCTGATGATGCAGGGCTATCCGCCAGCGATCATTCGCAAGCGCGACCGTTTGGCCTATCTTGGAGCGCTCGAAAACGCGCAACTCGGCGGCGCTAAAGACAGTTATGAAAAAATCATCGCCGCAGCCGCCGATCGCTCCCTCGATCTCTATCTCAATGCGGCCAAGGGCAAGTCTGCGGCCGGCGATATCGACCAAGACAACCTCATGAAGATCGGCGAGCTGGCCGAGGCAACCGGACAGACCGTGCCGACCATTCGCTACTGGACCAAAGAGGGCCTCCTCGAAGTGGCGGAAGTGACCCCGTCAGGCTATCAGCTCTATGCGCGCGACATGGTGCAGCGCTGCGACCGGATCAAACAGCTAAAAGCAGAGCGCTGGACGCTAGCAGAAATACGCAAGCGCATTGGATCATAAGCTGGCGTCGACGCCCGGAAGTCGGCGTTGATTCGCGTTTCGCGATTCTTACCACCGCCGACAGCCGACAGCTGACAGTGGAGAAAAATCGCAAAACCGCGTTGACCCTCCCGTAAATTCGCTCTTGAAAGGAGGACTCTAGAGCAGGTGATTTCATGAATGAATCCGAAACTGTAGACTGTAGACTGTAGACTGTAGACTGTAGACTGTAGACTGTAGACTGTAGACTGTAGACTGTAGACTGTAGACTGTAGACTGTAGACTGTAGACTGTAGACTGTAGACTGTAGACTGTAGACTGTAGGCTGTCGGCTGTCGGCGGCGCTCGGACTTTTGGACGCCCCTGCGATCCAGCGCCGACCGGTTTGACTCGCGATCTCAATCAGCAATATTGTGCCGCCCTAGATGAGCCAGCCCTTAAAAACAATCCTCGATCCATCGGTGCTTGCACGCACGCTTGAACGCTGCGAGAAAGCCGGCAGCCAAGGCGTGGTGGTTTTCGACCTCGACTCGACGCTGCTCAACAATCGGCCGCGCCAGGCGCGTATCTTGCGCGAATTCGGCAAAGCCCGCGGTCTTGCCGCGCTCGAAAAGGCCCAGGCGCACCATTGGCAAGGCTGGGACATGCGACGGGCGATGGCCAATGTCGGCCTTGAGTCGAGCGAGATCGAGCAATTTGCCGACGAAGCCAAAGCGTTTTGGCGCGAGCGATTTTTTACAAGCGAATATTGCGTCGAGGACGAAGCGATTTTGGGCGCGGTCGATTTTGTTGGCGCAGTGGCCGAACGCGGCGCCCAGATCGCCTACGTCACCGGACGGCACGAAGCCATGCGCTCAGGCACGCTAGCGAATTTTTCTCGCCACCGTTTTGTGCTACCCGGTGAGCGCACGCACCTCTTGATGAAACCGACCTTTGAAATTTCCGACGACACCTGGAAAGAGATGGCCTATGAACAACTGCGAGCACTCGGCCGCGTGCTCGCGGCTTTTGACAACGAACCCACCCACATCAACGGCTACGGTCAGGCCTTCCCCGACGCACTTGCGGTCCACCTCGACACCGACCACTCCGGCCGCGACGTTGCGCTGCTGCCGGGGGTAGTATCGGTGAAAAACTTTTCGGGTTGAAACGCGCCAGAAACTTGGCTGCGATATGTTGAGCCCATGGCACCAGTCACCCAAGATCAGTTCGCTCGTTTGGCCTCCGTCGTCGCGGTTTGCTGGTGGTCGATCTGTTTTGCGCTGATCTTTTTTATGCAGGCCGGATTTCAGCTGCTCGAGGGCGGTTCGATTCGCGCCAAGAACGTCGCTCACGTCGGCGCCAAAGTGATGACCCACATGGCCATCGCCATCGTCAGTTTTTATGCCGTCGGTTTTGCGATCAAAAATTTTGGCTGGCCGTGGTGCTTTTTTGTCCACCAATCGGGCAGCAACGCCACGCTCAGCGATGTCAAAGATGCCATCACCGGTTTTTCCGGCTGGCACCTAGCTGCGAGTGGATGGCTGCCGTGGAAATTTTCCGCCGCGCCCGACAGCTACGGCTTTTCCTTTTTTGGCTCGCTGGTTTTTTGCATCACCTCAACCGCAATTCCCGGTACCGTATTCTCCGAACGCTTCCGCTACTCCGCCTACATTCTGTACGCAATTCTGTACACCCTCATCATCTATCCGGTGTTCGGCTGGCTGGTGTGGGGCGGCCTGGCCGGCTCGCCGCTGCTCGACCCGCACTCCGGGCTGGTGCAGTTACTTGATCGTCTGTTTACGCCGGAGGTTTCCAGCGCGCTTGGCAAAAAACTTTCCGACTACGGCATGGTGGCCGACGGCAGCGGAAAATATTTTTACGCGCCTTACACCGACTATGCCGGTTCGACCGGCGTCCATATGCTCGGCGGTGTGGTCGGCGCCGTCGGCGCCTTCCTCGTCGGACCGCGCCTCGGCAAGTTCGACAAACAGGGGCGGCCGCAGGCGATTCCGGCCCACGATGTACCGCAAGCGGTGTTTGGCGCTCTGTTGCTGGCGTTTTGTTGGTTCGGTTTTAACGGCGGATCAGTCGTGGCTAACTATTTTTCCCATCCCCAACTCGGCGACTCAGCCGGTGCGCGCGGACTCTATCTTGCCGATTTTCTCTATTCCGACATCTGGTGGGTGCTGGTGGTGACAGCGATGTCGGCCGCCGGCGGCATTTTGGGCTCGCTCGTCGTCGGCAAACGCATTTTTGGCAAACCCGACCCATTGGTCATCGCCAATGGCCTGCTCGGCGCGCTGGTGGCGGTCTGTGCCGGCGTCGGCTTCATTCCGCCCTGGTACGGATTCCTGGTCGGCTTCTGCGCCGGGGCGCAGTTTCCTTTCACCCTGCGCTTCATCGAGCACCGGCTCAAACTTGACGACACCATCGGTACCGTCGCCTGTCACGCTTGTTCGGGCGCCGTCGGCACGGTGATGGCGGGAGTGTGGGGGCAGCTGTTTTGGTGGGGCACGATTCCGCTCGACTGGGTGCATCCCGGCGGCGGCGCGGTTTCAGGCACCTTCATCCCTACCCTCGGCATTGAACTCTTGGGCATGATCGCGCTGGTGCTGTGGGCCGCCCCCACCAGTTATCTCATGTTCAAACTCATCGACAGGCTGGTCGGCTGCCGGGTGAGCCCAGAGGACGAAATGCAGGGCCTCGATCTGGCCGAACACGGCATCGAAGCCTACCCGCAACACCCTGGAGAGCGCTGAAATCGTGGTTTCGCGCAGTTCCTGCGCAAAAAAGCACGAAAATATTTCCCAGCTTTATTAAAAAGGAATACAATACTGATTGCTTGGCCATTTTGATTGTAGATGACTCGGCCGACGTTCGGTTGCTCCTGAGTTCGCTCATCAGCAAGGCCGGCTTCAGTGATGTCACCACCGTGCATTCGGCTGAAGACTGCTTTTCCCACCTCAACGGACGAGGTAAACTGAAAGGACTGCCCGACCTGATTTTGATGGACATTGGACTGCCCCGCATCGACGGCATCACTGCCTGTGGCCAGATTAAAGCCGATCCGAATCTGCGCGACATTCCAGTGCTGTTTATCGCCACCCAGATTGATCTCGAGCGGCTCGAGCAGTCGGCCGACACCGGGGCGATGGATTTTATCGTCAAACCGATCCGAAAATTTGAGCTGCTTACCCGGGTTCGATCGGCGCTGGCGCTCAAACGCGAGATGGAGAGCCGGCGTGCCCGCGAGCGCGAGCTCATCGAAATGAAAAAGCAGACCGAAGAGCTCAACACTGCGCTCGAGCAGTTGTCGACGCTCGACGAGCTGACCGGGGTACAGAATCGGCGTTCATTCAACCAGATTTTGGCAGCCGAGTGGCGGCGTGCCTCACGCATCAATTTGCCGCTGTCGCTGCTCATCATCGACGTCGATTTTTTCAAAATATTCAACGACACCTGCGGCCATCCGCGCGCCGATGAGTGTCTGCGCCAGATCGCCCAGTCGCTGGCGACGACGCTGATTCGCACTGGCGATCATTTGTCGCGCTATGGCGGCGAAGAGTTTGCGGTGATTTTGCCAGCCACCGATCTCGATGGCACCCGCACGGTGGCAGAGCGATTGCGCAACTCCGTCGAGGCGCTGCACCTGGCCCATCCCGGCATTGGCAAGGACGCCACCGTCACCGTCAGTATCGGCGGCGCCACCACCGTTCCACGCTCCAACCCAAGTGACTTGGAGCTCTTGGTCAGTGCCGCCGACCAGGCGCTGTACCAGGCCAAGCAGCGCGGCCGAAATCGAGTTGAACTGCAGCCGATTCGCCTGTAACGATCGGCCGCATGCTCGAAAAACTCGGCGACTTGAACGTCCGCCTGGTCGGCGGCGGCGACGGTCCACTGGTGATTTTGCTGCACGGGTTCGGCGCGCCCGGCGACGACCTGGTGCCGTTCGGCGACATGCTGCAGCACCCCAATACGCGTTTTGTTTTTCCCGAAGCGCCGCTGCGACTCGACGGCTACGGCGGCGGCCGCGCTTGGTGGCACATCGACATGGTGGCGATTCAAGAGTCACTGATGCGCGGCGTGCGCGAACCGCTCGATGATCTCGTCCCCGAAGGTCTTACCGAAGCGCGCGAAAAAATGGTCAGACTCCTCGAAGCTGCGGTCGACCGTTTCAAACCAGGAAAAATTATTCTCGGCGGCTTTTCGCAAGGCGCGATGCTCTCCTGCGACGTCGCCTGGCACTGCAAAATTCCGCTCTCAGGACTGGTGCTGCTGTCGGGCACGCTCTTGGCGCAATCGATGTGGCGACCGCTGATGCCGGCCCGTCGTGGACTGCGAGTTTTTCAGAGCCACGGCACCGACGATCCGCTGCTGCGCTATTCCGGCGCCGAGCACCTCCGCGACTCCATGATCGACGCCGGCCTCGAGGTCGATTTTGTCTCTTTTTCAGGCGGCCACGAAATTCCGGTCACCGCCTTGCGCCGCCTCGCCGCCTTTCTTAAGACTTAACCTTCCCTCTTCTTTCTCTCCTCTGGCGTGGCGATTAGCACCGGCTATTGCGTCATGAGTTTCAATAGCCTCGCTAAAGTTGTCAGAGACGGCCCGCCATGCCACATTGAACAGCAATGACCCCGCTCGCGGCTGTACCGACGGCAAATGGTGAGAGCTTCAATCTCATTCAGCTGCTGCTTCACGCCACCGGCGTGGTGCAGGCGGTGCTGTTCTTGCTGGTTTGCCTCTCGATCATCGGCTGGTACGTCATCGGCTACAAATGGTATTCGCTCGCTCGCGCCCAGAGCGACTCGGTCAAATTTCTCGACGCGTTCTGGAAGTCGAAGCGGCTCGACGATGTATTCCAGGTTGCCGGGCAGCGCGCCCGCAGTCCTATCGCCAACATGTTCAAGGCCGGCTATGTCGAGCTGGTGCGGCTGCAACAGGCCAAGACCGAAGATCC
>JAHFDU010000381.1:0-2349 GCA_023248835.1 Myxococcales bacterium
GTCGAGCTGCTTCTCAGTCTCAGCGACGAGACGACGGCTCACTGCGCTTTTGGAAATGCCGCGCTCGTCGAGCTCCGGTGGCAAGGTGTCGAGCGAGCGACGGTATTTTCGCGTACTCACTCCGATGACCATTTTCTCGACGGCATCTCGATTGAGTGGATCTTCCGACGAAAACTGCTGCCAATAGGGCAGTATGATTTCACGTTCGCCGTCGACGCTGCGCACGCGCGGCCGCTTCACTCGAACACGTCGACCGCCGAGGACGACTTCGCCTGGGGCGTAGCCGTAGCGGGTCGCAGTTCTTTCCCCGTCGTGCTCATAGCGAGTTCCGCACGCGGCGGTTCGCTCCTCCTCGAGCAGCGCCTCGAGCGCGTGCATGCCGGTCTCGACGACGAACTCGCGAAGCCCTCGCCGCAGCGTGAACATCAGCATCGGCAGCGGCAAAATTTGTTGACCGAAATTTTCTGCTTGGCGTTCTCTTTTTGTCCTGGCAGCTTTCCCCATGGCGGTTTCTCCTTTTTCCAAGCTTCGAGAATGGTCTCGAAGTCGGTGAGGCCGCCACTTCAATTTCAACATTCAGAGGGACAACGCCTTGAGAAGTGGGAGAGTGCCTCCAGAAAATTCCTGAGCAGGGTTTTGCCATGCACGGTCAAGATCGATTCGGGGTGAAATTGCACGCCCCAGACGGGATTGTGCACATGGGCGAGCGCCATGATTTCACCCTCTGCCGTCTCGGCAGTGATGCGCAGATCGTTCGGAAAACTTTCCCGCTCGACCAACAGCGAGTGGTAGCGCGTCGCCTCCATCGGGCTCGGGATGTTTTCAAAGAGGCCATCACCATGATGCAAAATCGGCGACACTTTGCCGTGCATCACTCGGGCAGCGCGCACCACCCGGCCACCGAAGGCTTGAGCGGATAGCCGGTTCAACAGGGAGAAGTAGACATAACACCCTGTATCGGAACCTGATCGCATATGTGCCCAGCCATTCTACGCGAGCTCGGTGGCGAAATGCAGTTTATTCGGACTATCCTCCAGCCGCCACGCAAGACCGCCGGCTGAAACCCGGCTTCCTCGCCGAGCGCGATGAAGCCAGACTTCACCGAACCGCGCCCGCTGACGCGCTTTTCGATGATGCCGATGCGGGTGCTCGGGATGTAGCGGACAAAGCCCGACGAGTGCGGTACGGCAACTTAACTGCGGAAGCGCACGGGGATCGAACCCGCGAACGTGCGTTTCTGACAAGGTGAACGATGACGCGATCTTGCGCAACTATCGCTCGAAGTTCACTGGGGTTTTTGGTAATCAGATGATTCCGTTTCGTACCGTTTGGTACCAGCGAAAAGACGCCAATTCCGCTGCGTCGTGGCAAAGGCGTGGCAACGAAACGCCCTGTTCTCAGGGTGAAACGGAGGTGAACTCATGGCACGAAGTTCAACCAGTTTTCACAAAGGCGAGACCGGCAACAAAGGTGGCAGACCCAAGCAGGTAGCATCAGCGCGTGCGCTGGCGCAGGCGCAAATAGAGCCCGCGATGCGGGTTTTGGTTGATCTGATGGAAAATTCCGACCCGCGGTTGCGACTCTACGCAGCCAACGCGATTTTGGATCGGGCAATCGGGAGGCCCGCTGTGGCCGAAGACGACGAGCAGTCCAGCGGGAAAATCTTGAAAATCATTATTCCGGACTATCGGCGCCCACGTGATCAAGCAGCCAACCAGATCGCCGAGTCAACAACCGAGGAGGACAATGTAGCGGAAAGCTAACCGCAGTGAAGACAAGGCCCCTGACCTCGAAGAAACTCGTGTTACCGAATTCTGACGCCCTTCTTGTCGATCAAAGCGGCGAACGGCCGGGCCTGGCTATTGAACATGCTGATCATTGTTGGTGCCTCTTTCACGATCGTCTCTGCCATTTGGGGTCCGGTCATCTGCCTGGCAATGAGCACGAACAATGCGACTCTGTGCTGGTTTGCGACGCTTAGTTCCCGAGTCAGGATGCGGCGATCTTTGGTAATCGCTATCCATTGTCTTTTCCCTACCAGCGCCAGCCAGTCTTCGTCGGGACCTGTGCGCGAGAAATGTGAATCATGCGTCTCAACCGCATAACCAGCGAGTCGAAGCGCGTTGGGCACCACGTGAAATCCGAGGCAGCGGTCAATGAAAAATGTTGGGGTCACGCCGCCAAGCGGATGGCTTCTTCGATGTCTTCTCGCACCACGCCGAAATCGGCAGCGAGGTCCGATTCGGTATCGCCGGCTTTGAAACGGCTGATGATCTCCTCGACCGGCACTCCTGCCTTCGCCAAAACCAGTCTGCCAAAGCAAACGCCGGGCTGAATCATGACTGATTT
>JAHFDU010000381.1:2359-3765 GCA_023248835.1 Myxococcales bacterium
TGATTTAGGACCCTCTTCATTGGGCCGGGTAAACGGATACAACACCAGCGGCGCCCCCTCTCGATCGTATTTGATGCGCCGCAGCGACCCAGTCAGAGCCTCCTTCATCACAATCTGTCCATCTTTGCTGACGTTCATGTGATTACCGAGATGGTCGACAAATAGGTCGACGCCGTCAGTCGAGAATTTCTCGGTAATCAGTGGCCGCTTTCTATCTAGCTTGTGGCGAATGAAATCGAGTGATTTTCTTACGGTTGGCATGTCGAGTTTCTCGTCACGTCGCATGCTCGCGAGTAGATGAGCTTCGACCAAATTGTAGAACGAGAGCCGATTGTCGTCTGGATCATCGCAGCGCAAAACCGGTTTGAAGGTGCGCGTGCCCTTGAACCAAGCCCGCAACGTAGGTCGCGGCACCCGGAGATAGGTGACGGCTTCGGCGATGCTGTAGTTTGCGGCCAGGCGAAGATCCATGGTTTCAATCATAGATATCGTATTCAGTGTTCGTCAACAAAAGCCAACCAAGAGTGATGACGTTGGTTTGACAGCGCAGAGAAGGTCAAGTAGCGTTTTGCCCCTCGTGAGCGAAAAGCGTGGTTGGGGAAAAACGGTGCTGGGCTGGTTCATTGTGCAGGACGGCGAGACTGCGAGGCCGGATGCCGATGCACTCATCAGCAAGTACGCGAGCGAACCGGCGCCGGATCCTCATCCAGTCGATTTTAAGGGGCCGCTGCCGCCTGTGACCGGCGACTCGATCGATTTTGCGCCGGTGTTTGATGCCGCCGGCGTCAACAGTGAAGAACACGATCGGGTTTGCAAGGCACAGCAGCTCTTACGCTCGCTTCCGGCCGAGACGCCAGCGCCAGCCAAGAAGCAGATCGTCGAAGCTTCGCTCAAAGCCTTCGGCGTTCCGACCGATCGAATCATCGAAGCCTCGGTCGAAGAGATTCAGGCGCTTGAAGGCTTCATTCTCTCTGGACAGCAAGCAACGCAAAAGACGCTCACCGACTGTGATCAGCGTATCGCCAACCTGGAAGCGGACATCGCGCAGGTCAAACAACTCAAGCAGCAATCGGCCACCGAACAAGAGACCCGAGTGCGCCTGGCGAACGCCGAAAAACTCGTAAGCGTTCACCACTGCCACCCGCCATATTTGCAAATCGCGTAGCCGCGAGAGATTGCGCGCGAAGCCAAGATGGCGCTCGGCGCCGCCTATTACTATTTCGCCTCCAAAGAGTCGATCGTGCTGGCTTACTATTGGGAAACGCAACGCGCCCACGTCGAGCAATTTGAAAACGCGGTCGGCGGAAAACGCGATTTGCGTGAACAGCTCAGGGCGCTGATCGAGTCGCGACTCAAAGTGGTGGGCAAAGATCGAAAATTTCTGCCGGCGCTGGCTCGATTCGCCA
>JAHFDU010000382.1 GCA_023248835.1 Myxococcales bacterium
TCTTCCCACTTGTCGACGGTGACCGCGACCGAATAGGGCACTTCCTGCTTGGTCAAAAGATAAATCTGCTCGCGAATGTACTCGGCGCCCAAAAATCGCTCGGCGCGATCGGTGAGCATCTCCTCTGGAAACAGTGCCGGACCGTGCGGCAAAATATTTTCGATTTCGCCGAGCAATCGATCGACGCCAGTTCCTTGCAGCGCCGAGATCGGCACCACCGCAGCGAAAGGATAGCTTTTCAAATAGCCGTCGAGCAGCGGCAGCATCAAACGTTTGTTGTGCAGCTGATCGACCTTGTTGACCGCCAGTACGGTTGGCTTTCGCACCCGAGCGAGCTCATCCAGAATGTATCGATTGCCAGGCTCGATTTCGAAGTGTCCACTCAAGACCTTCTTCGCTCCGCGTTGATGGTTACGGGCCTCCCCCTCGGCACGGCCTCGCGGGAGGCTCCTCACCTCGCCTCCGGCTCGGTTCGCCGTTGGGCATTCAACCAAGAGGACCGCGACGTCGACTTCTTCGAGCGCCGTCATCGCCTCCTTGACCATATACTGGTTGAGCCGCGAACGGCCGCGCCCCGAAGGGCGATGAATTCCGGGCGTGTCGACCAGCACCAGCTGCGCCGACGGGGTGTTCTTTACGCCCAAAATTCGGGCGCGCGTGGTTTGCGGCCGCGGTGTAACGATGGCGATGCGCTCGCCCAAAACGTGGTTGAGCAAAGTCGATTTACCGACGTTGGGCCGGCCGACGAGAGCGACAAATCCAGCGCGAAAATTGGCGCGAGGCATAGGAGATAAAGGCATGGGCGCCTCTTAATACGTCCAAGGCGCGAGAGTCAAGCGTTCTGGCTTTTTATTTTCAACTATCTTGTTTTCGCGCATTTGCTCGGCGGAATGTATATGATATATACATGAGGTTCGTTCCCGATCCGGAAATGTGGGAATGGCTGATGCATTTCGGCGGTGATTCTTCAGACTTCGATTGGGATCATGGCAACCGTTTTAAGAACTTAAAACACGAGGTGGCGGCCGAGGATGTAGAATCACTGTTTGAAAACGACATCGTGCTCGGCGGGCTTCTGATCGAGCCGGTGCATGAGGAGCGACGTTGGCTGATCCTCGGTATTGACCAGTATGATCGTAAACTGACACTCATCGCGACTCGCCGAGGAGAAGCGGATGAACGACTTCGCCCGATCAGTTGCCGAACGATGCGAAAAAAAGAGAAGGAGTACTATGCGGCTGCGACGAGCAAAACGGAACCTTGATCGCCAGATTCAGGAATTTGAAAAAAAAGATCTGGGCGCAGATCTTGCCAAATCCGGCGCTGGCGCTTTGATCAGGCGTTCACGGGTGACCTCAATTTCTCTTGATAACGACCTGATCGCCAGGTTGCGCAAAGCCGGGGAAAAGCGCGGCCTCGGTTACCAGACCATGCTCAAAGTGATTCTCCGAGAGAACATCAAGAAGTATTAGAACCACGGCACGTTCCGCACATTCTGAAATTCCATCTTGCGTCGTTTCGCGATACAATCAAAAAGAGACCGACTGAGCGAGGCCACCGTCATGGACAATGCACCGACAAGCTTCTTGAAGAGTCTGTATTTCGGCCACATTCCTGAATCGCTGGTAAATCCGTACCCGCGGGGGTCGGCCGAAGAGCAAGAGAACTTGAACATGGTGCTCGACGCCTTTCGCAAATTTGCCGCCAAAGAGATCGATCCGGCCAAGATCGACAGCGAAGGGAAATTGCCGCCGACGGTGCTGCAGGGGCTCAAGGAGATGGGCCTTTTTGGCTTGGCGATGGGCGAAGAGTACGGCGGGCTCGGGCTGTCGGTGACCGGTTACGCGCGCGTCATGCAAGAGGTCGCCGGCACCGACGCCTCTTGCGCGGTGACACTCGGCGCCCATCAATCGATCGGTTGCAAAGGCGTGGTGCTGTTTGGCAATGAAGAACAGAAAAAGCGCTATTTGCCACGATTGGCCTCGGGAGAATGGGTCGCTTCGTTCTGTCTTACCGAGCCGGGATCGGGCTCCGACGCCGCCTCGATCAAAACCCGCGCGGTGCAGCAGCCCGACGGTAGTTTTGTGTTGAACGGCTCGAAAATCTGGATCACCAACGGTGGCATGGCCAATTTCTTCACCGTTTTTGCGCAGGTCGCAGTCGAACGCGACGGCGTCAAAAAAGATCGCATCACCGGATTTCTGGTCGAGCGCGGGCCCGGGGTGACGCACGGTCCCGAAGAGCACAAACTCGGCATCAAAGGATCGTCGACCACCGCGATCTATTTTGAAGATGTACAGGTGCCCAAGGAAAACCTGCTTGGCGAAATCGGCGGCGGCTTCAAAGTCGCGATGGGCATCTTGAACAACGGCCGACTTGGGTTGGCGGCCGGATCGGTCGGTGCCGCCAAGCAGCTATTGAAACTGTCGGTCGCGCACGCCACCACGCGCAAACAATTTGGCCGCGCCATCTCCGAATTCGGCCTCATCAAAGACAAAATAGCCAACATGATGATGGACTGCTACGCCGCCGAGTCGATGGTCTATCTCACCACCGGCATGATCGATCGCGGTCTTGCCGACTATTCGCTCGAGAGCGCTTGCTGCAAAGTCTACGGTTCGGAAATGTTGTGGCGGATCGTCAATGAGTCGCTGCAGATCGCCGCCGGGCTTGGCTACATGAAAGAGTATCCGTACGAGCGCCTCTTGCGCGACGCGCGGATCAATCTGATTTTCGAAGGCACCAACGAAATTCTGCGCTGCTTTATTACGCTGTCGGGAATGCAAGGGCCAGGCGAGCGGTTGGCGAAATTGTCCAAGGCGATCAAGGATCCGCTCAAAGGGTACGGCCTTGCGGTCGATTTTTTCATCGACAAGGTCAAGACGCAGTACTACGGCGGCGAGAGCCTCGACCACATCCATCCGCTGCTCAAAAGAGAGGCGGTGCTATTCGAAGATTGGGTTCCCGAGCTGGCGAAGAATGTCGAAAAAACGCTGCGCAAACATGGCCGCGAAATTTCAGAAATGCAGTTTGTGCAAAAGCGTTTGGCCGACGTCACCATCGATCTCTACATGATGGTCGCGGTGATGGCGCGCGCCACCGCCAGCCTCAACGAAAAAGGCCCCGAAGCCGAGCGCGAAGCCAGACTGTGCCGCGCGATTTGCGGCCGCGCTTCGCAGCGCATCAAGCGCAACATCCGCCAGTCCGACGACAACGACGACGAACTGCTCAAGTCGATCGCCAAGGACACCTACGACGCGACCCAATATCCGTTCGACATCGTGCTCGGATAGTTCTAAGGACCCGAACTCTACGGTGAATTCGCAGTTTTTGGCGATCAGTTTTTTCACCGTTTCAGGCGCTATCGCCACCCAGCGCTCGCCCGGCGCTGCCACTTTCATGGCCGCGGATACTAGGCGAAGTGGCGCGACAAGGACAGCTGGATCTCCGATCGCCTGGGAGTCGAGTGGGAGGTGTCTATTGCTGCAGACAGTAGACGCGAAAAGAGATGGCGCAGGAGTATGTGCCGTAGCTGAAAAAGTCGTCCATCACGGCGGGGCTGCCTCCAACGCCGGTTGCCACGGCTGAGCTCCAGTCAGCGCAGGTCTCTGTGTTGGCCGTTCCGGTGGCGCTGACCGCGCTTGCTCCGGTCCACACGGCAGGGTAGGCGGCGACGTATGATCCACTGGCATATTGGTTGAACGGCGCAAGTAGGTTGCCGCCTACCAGCGCAACCGCGGTGCTCGCCAGCGCCACGCCAT
>JAHFDU010000059.1 GCA_023248835.1 Myxococcales bacterium
ATCTGCAGTCGCCGATGGCAGCACCGGGCCAATCGCCGCGCGGCGGAAAATCGGGACGTCGCCAGGGCGGGCGCGATCGTGATCGCGGTGGAGGTGGAGGTGGAGGTGGAGGTGGAGGTGGAGGTCGCCCGCCAAGAAGCGGCGAAAAAAATGAGCCGGGGAAAGAGGATCATTCGCGCGGTCCGATGCCGAGCGGTGGCCCGGGCTGGACCCTCAGCCGCGCGCCAGTGGCACCGGGCGAGCGACGCGGCGGTGGCCAAGGCAGAGGGCGTCCGGGCGGCGGACGACCAGGCGGTGGCCCGGGACGACCGGGTGGCGGCGCCGGACGACCGGACGGCGGCGGACGACCGAGCGGAGGCCCTGGAAAACCGGGTGCTCCTGGTCGCTAGTCTCTAGCGGCCAGTGGGCGAAGGAGTCAGAATTCCAGGTGCTCAACGGCGATGTCGGACGGAACACGCCACTGGCTGCGCGCCATGTGCTCGTGGAAAAGTGCCGGCGGACGGACATGATAACGCTCCACGTAGTACGCGAAATCGGCGGGCCAGGCGAATAGCCCGTCCGTGAGAATTTCTGGACTTCCGATGATTCCGGCGCTTCCGTCCAGCACGTCCCTGACGACGCCTGGCGACCCGATGAACAGCTCACCCGCCTTGAGGTAGGCGACGATCCTCGCTTCGTCAGGATCCGGGGTTGCCGCCCTCTCTTCCAAGAGGCTGGGCCCGGTTGGTTCGCCGTGGGCAAGCTCTCGAAAGAAGCCGACATGGATCAGCTTGGCCATCGGTTACCCGTGGATCAGTTGCCGGGGCACGTAGTGCGACTCGATATCCACCGCGAATCCGCGATCGTGGGCCAGGCATGCCATCGCCGTCGGCCCAAGCGCGAGGAGAGCGTCGGGGTCGTTGATGCCTTCATCCGCAATGGTCGTCCAATATTTCCGGTGCAAGCGGAGCGCTTTCTCCAGCCCGTTGTTGAACCCCGCGGCATCGTTGTTCAAGACATGATAGAGGAGTTCGATCTGAGGAACCACGATGTGCAGGACGCGGTCGACCGGTTCGATCGCGATCTGTTCCGGCGCGGTCGCGTGCAACGCCTTCAACAATCGCGCCGCCGAATCGGCGTCCGAATTGCCACGCCCGACAGACTGTAGAGCGTCGACCAACAGCTCACCATAGGTGTCGCCTCTCGTGCTCGACGCCTTGAGTACATCAATCGGAGTCGCGCACAGGCGGGCGATCGACGCCTGATCCCGCGCGATCAAGGCGCAGAAGAATCCGTCGAGCCATCTGCCTGCATGAGCACTGCTCGTGGCGCCCGTCGCCGCCAGCACGACGGGGGCGTCCCCGAGTGCTACCCCTACGGAAGTTCCCGGTTCGAGCGACGCAAGGCCGAAAAGCGCAGCCGCTGCTTGCGCCACCATCCGTATCACGCGAGGCAGCTCAAGGCACGAAGGATCGGTCGCCGCTTGATAACCGGCGACCGCGCGACCCGTTAGCATCAGCCTGCCGAGTTCGTCGGGATCCTCATGCGCGTATTCAATTATTTTCGCAAGCTGGTTGCGGCGTGCGGCCAGCCGTTCGGCTACGAAATCACGATCCAATGAGTGGCTCTGGGCAATCATGGCACCCTGTAAATCTCCTCGATTGTAGCTTAACGGCCTCGCTGGGCTCGAGAAACCAGCGAGGCCGTTTTTTTGCGCTCAGGTCGATAGTACAAATCCGTGTAAAAACTCTGATCGTGAATAGTGGCCGCATAACGCCGGCCACCTATTCAAGTGGCAGCTGTACCAGAGATCACGCGTCGAATGAAACATCGAGAATTTCATATTCGCGCGATCCTTTCGGGGTGCGCACCTGCACGGTGTCGCCGGATTGGCGGCCGATAAGAGCGCGCGCTACTGGCGCGGTGATTGAGATCATGCCCTTTTTGATATCGGCCTCTTGCTCACCAACAATCTGGTAGCTCACCTCTTCGCCGCTTTCCGCGTCGGCCAACTTCACCGTCGCGCCGAACACCACTTTGTCGCCTGAGAGCGTCGCGGGGTCGATAATTTCCGACAGCGCGATCATCACTTCAAGCTCCTTGATGCGGCCCTCGTTGTGCGACTGCGCCTCTTTGGCGGCAGAGTATTCGGCGTTCTCCGACAGGTCGCCATGCTCGCGCGCCTCTTCGATGGCGCGCACAATCACGTGGCGATCAGTCTCTTTGCGTCGCTTCAGTTCGTCCTTGAGAAGCTGCGCTCCTCGTGGGGTCATCGGAAATTTTCGGTCGGCCATCGGACTTTCGTTCCTTGAACAAAAAGTTGAAATTCTCGCTAACTGCAAATCGCGCGATAGTACTCCTGAAGCGGTCGAACGTCGAGTCCGCCAGAACGCAGCGCGTCAATCGCCAGCGCCGCTGCACGCGCCGCTGCCATCGTGGTGAAATAGGGAACGTCGCGCATCAGCGCGGTGCGGCGAATCGAAAAAGAGTCGCGCACCGATTCCGCACCGACGGTGGTGTTGATCACCATCGCCACTTCACCCTTGAGCAGCGCATCGACACAGTGCGGCCTCCCCTGTCGCACTTTGTTGATCGCGGTTGCAGCAATGCCGTGCGCGCGCATGTCAGCGGCGGTGCCGTGCGTGGCCAAGATCGAGAACCCCTGTCGGCTGAGCTCTAGCGCCACCTCGAGAGCGGCTGGCTTATCGGCGTCGCGCACGCTGATGAACACCTGGCCACCAAGCGGCAATTTGGTGCCGGCGCCGATTTCCGCCTTGGCAAACGCCAACGCGAAATTCTTGTCGATGCCCATCACCTCGCCAGTCGAGCGCATCTCCGGGCCAAGCAGGGTGTCGGTGCCGGGAAACTTGGCGAAAGGGAAAACCGCCTCTTTCACTGCCACGTGGGGCGGAATAATTTCTCGTGCACCAAGCTCGGCGAGGGTGCGTCCGACCATCACTTTAGCCGCCAATTTGGCCAGCGGCTGCCCGGTCACTTTGGAAACAAAAGGCACGGTGCGCGACGCACGCGGATTGACCTCGAGCAGATAAACCTCGTCGCCCTGCACGGCAAATTGCGCATTCATCAGGCCAACCACGTGAAGCTCGCGTGCCAGCGCGCGTACCTGTGCCGAGATGGTGTCGATCTTGTTCTGCGAAAGCGAAAACGGCGGCAGCGCGCAGGCCGAGTCGCCAGAATGAATGCCAGCCTCTTCGATGTGCTCCATCACCGCGCCAATGATGGTTTGCTTGCCGTCGGAAAGTGCATCGACATCCACTTCGATGGCGTCGGACAAAAAGCGATCGAGCAGCAACGGATTTTCGAGCACACCGTCGCCGCTGTCGCGCGCGGCTTTGAGCGCCCGCTCGACATAGTGCGCCAAATGATCGAGGTCGTGCACCACTTCCATCGCGCGGCCGCCGAGCACGTACGAGGGCCGCACCATCAGCGGCAGACCAATGCGTTTGGCAACGGCAAGTGCTTCGTCGACGGTGCGCGCGGTGCCAAAAGGTGGCGCCTTGAGTTTCAGCTTTTCGATCACTTCGCCAAAGCGCTGACGATCTTCGGCGCGGTCGATGGCATCGGCGCTGGTGCCGAGCAGCTTGACGCCGGCTTGCCCGAGTCCGACTGCCAGGCGCAGCGGCGTTTGGCCACCGAATTGGACAATGACACCGTCGGGTTTTTCGACATGGCAGATTTCCAGCACGTCTTCGCGCGTCAGCGGTTCAAAATAGAGGCGATCGGAAGTGTCATAGTCGGTCGACACAGTTTCGGGATTGCAATTGACCATGATGGTCTCAAATCCCTCTTCGGCAAGCGCCTGCACCGCGTGGACGCAGCAGTAGTCGAACTCAATGCCCTGCCCGATCCGATTCGGCCCGCCGCCGAGAATGATCACTTTCTTTCGGTCGGTCGGCTGCGCCTCGCACTCGATGAGCTCGCAGCCACCCACGAGCACAGGCGATTCATAGGTCGAATAAAGATAGGGCGTGTGCGCTTCGAATTCGGCTGCGCAAGTGTCGACCCGTTTGTAGACGGGGCGCACACCCAGCTCTTGTCGCTTCGCCTGCACGGCGGCAAGATCAACACTGCAAAGTTCGGCGATGCGCCGATCGGACAGGCCGCTCTGCTTGGCGCGCCGCATCGAGTCGCGATCAAGTCCGTGCAGGCCCTGGCGCGCCACTTCCTTCTCGACGTCGAGAATCGTCGCCATCTCGTTTAGGAACCAGGGATCAATCTTGGTGAGTGCATGCACTTCTTCGAGCGAAACTCCTTGGCGCAGCGCATCGGCTATCTGAAACAGGCGATCGGCCGTCGGCGTCGTCAGCTGTCGCCGCAGTTCTTCAACCGACAACCCGGTTGGGGTAAATCCACTCTTGCCAGTCTCGAGCGAGCGAATCGCCTTGCCGAGCGACTCCCGAAAAGTTCGCCCAATCGACATCACTTCGCCGACCGACTTCATCTGCGTCGTCAAAGTCTCGTCGGCGCCAGGAAATTTTTCAAAGGCAAAGCGCGGCACTTTGACCACCACATAGTCGATGGTGGGCTCAAACGAAGCCGGTGTCTCCTGGGTGATGTCGTTGGGAATCTCGTCGAGCGAATAGCCGATGGCGAGTTTGGCAGCGATCTTGGCGATGGGAAAACCTGTGGCTTTGGAAGCCAGCGCGCTCGAACGCGAAACCCGCGGATTCATTTCGACCACCACCATGCGGCCGTCTTTGGGATCGATGGCGAATTGCACGTTCGAGCCGCCGGTCTCGACCCCAATTTCGCGAATGATCGCCGCCGCCGCGTCGCGCATGCGCTGGTATTCTTTGTCGGTGAGCGTCATCGCCGGAGCGACAGTGATCGAGTCACCGGTGTGCACGCCCATTGGATCGAAATTTTCGATTGAACAAATGATGACCACATTGTCTTTGTGGTCGCGCATCACTTCGAGCTCGTACTCCTTCCAGCCGAGCACCGACTCCTCGACCAGAATTTCACCGCGCGGTGACTGCGCGATCGCCCAGGCGACTTTCTCGTCGAATTCTTCTTGATTGTAGGCAATGCCGCCGCCAGCGCCACCGAGCGTAAACGACGGCCGCAAGATCGAAGGGAAGCCGAATTTTTGTAGCATCGCGCGCGCTTCGTCGAGCGTGCGCGCATAGCCCGAGCGCGGAACCTCAAGGCCAATGCGCGCCATCGCGGCTTTAAATTTTTCGCGATCTTCGGCCATCTCAATCGCGAGAACGCTGGCGCCGATCAGCTTGACGCCGAATTTTTCGAGCACACCAGTCGAGGCAAGCGCCAGCGAAAGATTCAGCGCGGTCTGTCCACCGAGCGTCGGCAGCAGTGCATCGGGCCGCTCGCGTTCAATGATGCGCGACACCACTTCGACTGTCAGCGGCTCGACGTAGGTGCGCTCGCACAGCTCGGGATCGGTCATGATGGTGGCGGGATTGGAATTGACCAGCACCACCTCATAACCTTCGCTGCGTAGCGCGCGCACGCCTTGGGTGCCGGAATAGTCGAACTCGCACGCCTGGCCAATGACGATCGGCCCCGACCCAATCACTAAAATCTTGCGGATGTCCGTCCGTTTCGGCACGCGCGCAGTCTAGCCGAAAACGACCAGAGGTGGTGTAACCGTTCAGGCTCCTAAGGTCCGCTCGTCCTGAGCCTGTCGAAGGGCAGACTCGATTGTTTTCGCCCTTCGACTTCGCTGCGCTCCGCTCAGGGTGCCCGGACAAGGGGAGCGTAAACGCTTACGCCGTCGCTATTGGATCGGAGTCGTCAGCAGCGCCTCAAAGTCGAGCACCAATTGGCGATTTTTGACCACACCTGCCTGCTCGATCGCTTGCAAGGCCACACGCGCCGCTGATTTTTCCTCAGCCGTGGCGATCGATAAGAGAGCCTGTAGGTCATCGTAGTCTTGGGGACGTTTGCGGTCGTCGCGCGCCAGCACCTTCATCGCGATCAGATGTTCTACCTTAGCGACGGGCAGCGTCAGATTTCCCGGCAACAAAATCGGTTCTGCGCCGTCGACGATGACACTCTCAATACCGGTGGCAGCAAACAGCAAATCGACCATCACGCGGTTGGCTTTGGGCGATCCCAGCCGCGCCATCGACAAACGTGTGGTCAGATCGTTTTCGATGGTGAAAAGCACCGCGTAACCGCGCTGGGTCAGCGCATACACCAAAGCCTCGGCGTCGCGATCGTCTTGCACCACCACTGCCAGATCGACATCTCGCGTCAGGCGTGGCTCGGCTCGCACCGAAACCGCAAGTCCTCCCACCAATGCGTACTTACGATCGAGTTCACTCAGATCGAGCGCGATGGTTTCAAGCGCGACGGTGAGTCTATTTTTTTTACCACTCACAGGGGGACCTTCCGTTCGCCCTCGCACTCGGCGCATTCGCGCCGGCTCGGGCCGAACCCCCTCCCGCGGCAAAGCCGCGCGGTTCGGCTTCGCCCTCGGACCATTAAGGTCCGGCTCAGCCTCACCCCTCCCGCCGCACGCTTCCCGCGCGAGTTTCGGATGGCGATCAACACGCTCAGCCCGTTTCTCGTCGAGAACTGAAGTATTTGACCGGTTAGCATTCTATGCGCACCCTGTGAACGGGTTACACTTTTTTTTCGATCCACTCATCGACTTTGCGCTCGATTTCCTCATTGGAAAGGGTGGGAAAGCGCCGGCGCAGATTTCCACGAAGAAGGTCGAGCGCGAAATCGAAGAGCTCAAAGGCCAGCGCGATCTTATCGCTCCCGTCCTTGAGTGTTTGCTGACGAGAACTCATTGTCAGATTCTACTCTTCTGTCGGAATGTCCTGGATCGGCGGCAAGACAACCGGGCGTGGGACCGGGCGCTGTAAGTTCAGCATCGGCGTCGCCGCGCGATCATGGAGCAACAGTTTGGTTCCCGACTCGAACTGGACCTCGACCTTTTGCGGCTTCGGCAACGCGATGACGATTCCGGGACCGAAGGTAGGATGACGAATTACTGCGTCGACGACGTAACGGTCATTCGGTGAATAACCCACCGCATCGCGCTCTCCCGCCGCGATACGCGCGTAGAAAGTCTCGGTCGGAACTTGCGCCGCGGTCGATGCCGCCCCCGGCTTCGAGGATGACTTGCGCGGTGCTTTCTCGCCAGGCAGGCGGGCGCGATAGGCGTGCTGGCCCTGGCAGCTGCGGCAGGCAACGCGCGCCGGGCGGGTCGCCACCATGGCGATGACATTGTGCAGCCGCATCGCTTTGCACGCAGTACAGTAGGCATCCACTTCCCCGCCAACAATCACGTCCATCTCATCCTCCCGCGTGCATACGCAACGGCTGACTCGGCCGCGCTACGATGGTGCCCTCTATTTTTTTCAACTCTTCCAGCCGATCGACGATCGAAGCGGGAGCATGCTCCTCCGCGAGCCCAATGTACAGCTCGCCGTGACGCGCCTCGGCTTCAGCAAGGTCAACATAGAAATCGCGCAGTGCCGGATCGTCGATGGCACCAATGAGACGCTCAAATCGCTCGTGGCTGCGCGCCTCGATGAGCGCGCACACCAAGAGTTCGTCGACGAGTCGCGATCGCATCAAGACCCGCTCATGCTGAGCCTGTCGAAGCACGAGAGGCGCCTGCCTCGGGCGCCGGCTTGCCGTAAACAGCTCTGCCGCATAGTTTGCCGACGCTAGCGAACGAAACGGCAGGTGCAAGCGATTCATTTCGGATAGCACACGTTCGAAATGCAACAACTCTTCGCGCGCCAATCGGCTGAGTTGCGCCACCAACCGACCATTTTCGGGATAGCGAAAAATAAAACGCAACGCAGTGTGCGCCGCTTTTTTTTCGCAATGCGCGTGATCGCACAAAAGCGTTGGCAAGTCGCCGACTGCTGCGTCGACCCACGACTGAGACGAAGGCTCAACCGAGACGTTCATTACAACTCAATGCAATCGACCGCCAACACGCTCGCTTGCTGAGAAAGCTCGGCAATGAGTTCGGGTGGTGGCTGGTCGGAAAGGCGAATGCGCGCGCTGGCCGCGGCAGCACTCTCAAAAATCGTGTTCGACATTTCTTCGACATTGAGCGCGTGACGACGAATCGCCCCAAGAACTTCGGCGAGCACGCCCACCTGATCGCGGTGGCGCACGGTGAGTTGGTGTGTCGCCGAACTATGCGCCGCTAGATTGACGCAGTTCGGTACCTCGCCCCGAGTGACAAATGCGCGCACGATGCGCACGGTTTCGTCAGCGACCGCTTGTTGTGCCTGTTCGGTAGAAGCGCCGATGTGAGGTGTGGCGACGACATTTGGCAGACGACCAATCTCATCTGCAAATGCGCCGGTTCCACCAGAAGGCTCGTCGAAAAACACGTCGAGCGCAACCCGCAGCCCCTTTTCTTCGATGGCGCGCTTCAGTGCAGCCGCGTCGATCACTTCGGCTCGAGAAGTGTTGATGAGCATGGCGCCTGGCTTGAGCTTCGAAAGCTCGGCTTGACCGAGCAGGCCTCGCGTCTCTTTATTGAGAGCGACATGAAGACTGATCGCGTCGACTCTGTTGCAAAGCGCCTCCACCGTTGGCGCAAACACCACGCCGAGCTTCTCGGCGCGCGCTTGGTCGAGCGATCGGGACCAAGCGATCACCTGCATGCCGAACGCTTGGGCGCGGCGCGCCACTTCGAGACCGATAGAGCCAAGGCCGACAATTCCGAGCGTGCGACCACAAAGCCCCTCAGCGCGACTGAACTCTTTCTTGTTCCAGCGGCCGCTGTGTAGTTCGTCCGAGGCCGCGACGATGCGGCGATCGAGCGCCAACAGCAGCGCCATGGTGAGCTCCGCCACCGCGATTGAATTTTTTCCCGGACAATTGGCCAAGAACACGCCGCGCTCGCTGGCACAGGCGCGATCGATGGTGTTTACTCCCGCACCGGCGCGGACGATGAGACTGAGCTGGGCACCCTTTTCAATCGCGTCGCGCTTGACCTCTTTGGAGCGGGCGATCAGGATATTCGCGTCGACAATCGCGTTCGGCAACTCGCCAACTTTTAGATCCGGTCGATAGTCGACCTCGAGTCCAAGCTTGCGCAACGCATCCACATGTGCGGTCGAAAATGCATCAACAATAAGCACCTTCATTGGCCGCGACCCCTGCGGGGACATCCCATCTCTGGCCCACTTGCTGCCCGCTTCAGCGGGCATCGTGTTGCTTCAGACGTGGCATTCATGCCACGGCTCCAATTCAAGCGGTGAAGCACCTTCATTGACCGAGCACTCCTCTGGCGCGCTCAAGATCTTGCACGGTGTCGATCTCGCGCCAACCGCCGTCAATGAACGCCGCCTGCATCTGTTCTCCACTCGAGATCAGGTCATTGAACAGATCGGTCAAATAGGCCACCTCAAATCGGGGCGCCCGGCCGTAGGGATTTCCGGCGAGCTCGGCTTTGCGCGCATGAAAACGTTTTCGCATTTGTTCGGCGCCCGTGGCCGACACTCGACCAAGTCCAATGAACTCGCCCGCGGCGGCGTCCGCCACGACCGTTTTTTTTCCGACTACCTCGACGATGTTGTTCTTCACCCGTGCCACTTCGGCCTCGTCGACGGGATGATCGCTGCGTCCGACGTACGTCTCTTGCCATCGCCGATCGATCACCAAAGCAAAGTCCCCTGGAGTTTGCATCGCGCACTTCACCGCATCGGTGCGAAACACGATGTCGGCGTAGCTGAAAAGAAAGCCTCCCGTCATCGCCGACTCGGCGTAGAACAGCGAAAGCAGGATGTTGTTGTTTTCAAAATCATCGTTGTCAAACGTTTGCACGTTCGGAAATGTGACCAGATCTTTGCGATAGCCGCGCACGATGTAGATTTCGTCGACGCCAGCTTGGCGATAGGCCTCGAGCTGGTGCGCCAATATAGAGCGTCCCGCGATCTCAACCAGACATTTGGGGCGATCGTCGGTGTAGGGGCGCAGTCGCTTGCCTTTTCCCGCTGCAACGATGATCGCTTTCACTTGGGGCCCCGTCCGAGTTTCATCAGCACCGTCAAACTTGCGCGGGCCAAATATAAAAGATGCGCGCCGACATAGGCGTAGAGAAATATTTCGAGACGGTTCGAAAACGCAACCAACAGAAACCAACTCGGGTAGTGCAGCACCAGCCGGCCGGCCGACTCCATAAGCGCAATCGGCGAAAAAGAGCGCGGCAAAAAATCGGCGCGCTCCGTCGCTGGCAAAACCGCTTTGCCCCCGGTCGCGGCGAGATACTCGTCGCGCCGCATAAAGGTGGTCAGCGTAATGCCACTGGCAGCCGCGCACAGCCCGACGATGCCGATGAGCAGAAACTTATCGTCATGCTGGAGGCGCCACAGCCGCACCGCCGCGCCACCGAGCACAAGAAATGCTTTGACCTCGTCGAGCATGAAGTCGAGCAACGCACCGACCGGAGAGGTCATTTGCTTGATGCGAGCCAGCTGGCCGTCGACGCAGTCGATTACATAGGCGAGCTGCAACACCAGCGCCGCGACGATGAGCCCGATCCAAGTGGTCCAGCCCACCAGCAGCCCGACGCCAATCGCCGCGACCAAGATGGCGACAAACGAAATTTGATTGGGCGTGATCGCGGTGTGCTGCAACCAATACACCAGGAGTGCCGCCGGTGGTCGCGACACCCACTCAGTCCATAAGTTGTCGCGCTTCTTCTTGGACGCGCGGTAAAGGGCTGCCACCTGGATCAGCACCGCTTTCTCTTATCACGAAATCGAGAACGACAGGTCCAGCCATCCAGGGCATTTAGCCATTTAGCCAACTCGACAAACTGTGGTGGGGCCTGTAGGTTTTCCGCCGTGAGTACCGACGATCCAGGAATTATTCCGCTCAGCCACTGGCGGGCGCAAGTGGCGCGCGCACGCAAGACCCGCCGCATCGACGCGCTGCTGGAGGAGCGCGACGCTGAAAAGTTGGTGCCGCAGCTGCCGATCGAAGAGCTGTTTTACACCATCAAAGAGGTGGGGCTACACGACGCAGAGGATCTGCTGGCGCTGACTTCGCCCGAGCAGGTGCAGGGATTCTTAGATCTCGACGTCTGGCAGCGCGAGCATTTTGACGAGGCTCGTGCGGTACAATGGTTCGACGCCTTGGTGTCGGCAGGCCCAGTAAAATTCGCCAGCGTCATCGACGCACTCGACGGCGAAGAGGTGGCGCTGTATCTGCAACGCCAAGCCAAAGTGTATGATCTCTCGATCGATACGCTGCCGGAAGAGCCGGAAGGACATTTTTATCCGACTCCCGATCGCTTTTTCATGCTCGACATTCTGGTCGAGGGCGAACGTGGAAAGTCGCTCGAGCGTCAGCTCGATTGGCTCTACCGCGCCGATCTCGAAATGGCTCGCCGCGTAGTGATGAGTGCGCGATGGGAGATGCCGAGCGATCTCGAGGAGTGGGCTTATCGCTGGCGCTCAGGCCGCATGGCTGATCGCGGTTTTGTCGACTATTACAGCGCGCTTTCGATCTACCAACCGCTCGACGCTGCGTCGATCAAGCTCGAGCCGCCGGTGTCGCTGCCTGCCGAAGCCTCGGTGCCGCTGCCGGTGCAACTCACTTTGTCGCTCGATGACACCACGTTTTTCGTGCGCACGCTCACCTGCATTAGCAACGACGCCGAGCTCGATCGGCTGCAGATGAGTCTGTTGCTACTCACCAACCGAGCGCTTAGTGCCGAGCCGGCGGAGCCCGGAGACCTGGCGCTTTCGCGCAGTGTGCTCAAAAAAAACGTCGCTACACTTTCGCTCGGGCTCGAGACACTTTCGCGCGGTGACTTGACCGTAGCGACGGAGCTGCTCGCCAAGCTGACGCTGGAAAAGATCTTTCGCATCGGGTTTACGCTAACGCTTCAGCTGCAGCGCCTATGCAAAACGCTGCTGACGCAAGGGCAGGTGCGCCTGCCAAACACCCCTGCCCTACTCCTCGATGCTCCCTACGATGCGCTTTGTCGATCACTCGCTGAAAAACGGCCGCAATTTGCACTCGAGCTCGACGGAAAAGCTGCGGGCAGCCGTCCGTTTCAATCGCTTGCCGACATCGCCCGCGCCGCCCAGGCGCTTGAAGAAGCGGCGCTGATTGGTCCCTTGCTGTTTTCTCTGGTCGATCAGAGTGGCGTGGCAGCAAAGATTGCCGATTGCGCGCTGGTTCCCTCTCAGGTTCGCTTTGGTACGCTGATTCGCACCATGGCGGCCAATTTCCTGCTCGAGCGCGACTTGGTGGTCGAGCCAATCGAAGCCAGCGCGACGGGAGAATTGGCGAAGCGATTGTCTCGCCTCAGCGATTTTGAAGCGACGCTACGAGGGCGTATCGCCGAAAAGAATCTCGCCGCGCCGCCGTTCCTGCACGACTGTGTCGAACACTGGCTCCAAGATTTTTCCGCGCAGCTTTCACGTCCAGATGGTCTACTCATCAAACTGGTGCGTAGCCGAAACTAATGTGGCGCCTGCTGCCGACTCTTCTCTGTGCTGGCTGCAATTTGCAATTTGGCGGCGTCGCCGACCTCGACATCAAAATGCGCTTCACTGAGTGAGGCTCCAACAAAGGATCCGATTTAGATTCAGAATCCGAGGATCAGCTGGGGGGCCGCTGGACACTCAGACCACTTGCACCTTGCACCGCACTGGGGTGCGTGGTACTCGAATCGTTAAGGAGCTTCCATATGTCTGGACACAATCGATGGTCCAAGATCAAACACGCCAAGGCTGCTTCCGATGCCAAGAAGTCGAAGGGCTGGACCAAGCTGCTCAAAGAAATTGCGGTGGCGGCCAAATCGGGCGGCGACCCATCGGGAAATCCGCGCTTGCGTACCGCGATGGATAAAGCGCGCGCATCGAATGTTCCCAACGACACCATCAAGCGGTCGATCCAAAAGGGTTCGGGCGAGCTCGACGGCGCCAACTACGAAGATCTGGTGTACGAAGTGTACGGACCCGGCGGCACCGCGGTGGTGGTCGAGGTGCTCACCGACAATCGCAACCGCACTGCTGGCGAAATTCGCAAATTGCTCGAAAAGAACCACGGCAAGCTCGCAGCGTCGGGCAGCGTGCTGTACCTTTTTCACAAGCAGGGCCATATCGTGTTCGACAAGTCGGTGGGCGAAGATGCGGTGATGGAGGCTGCGCTCGATGTTGGTGCTGATGACGTGCGCGCCGACAGCGAGGCGATCTTGGTGGTCACCGAAGCAGGCAAGATGGTCGATGTGCGCGAGGCACTGGAGAAGCGCGGCCTCAAGCCGATGCACAACGAAGTGGGCATGTATCCCGACACTTCGGTGCGGCTTGAGGGAGAAGATGCGGCTGCGATGGTGAAGTTGGTCGGGCAGCTTGAGGACCACGACGATGTGCAGAACGTTTATGCCAACTATGACATCGACGATTCGTTGCTCGAGCAGTTGTCCGCCTAGTGATCATTCTGGGAATCGATCCAGGCAGCCAGCGCTGTGGATACGCGGTGGTCGAATGGAGCAGCCCGCGGCGAATTCGGTATGTAGAATGTGGCGTGTTTGAACCGGCACGCAAGGCGGCGCTGGCGGTGCGCCTCGGCGAAATTTCTGTCGGACTACGTCAGCTCATCGACGAGCTGCATCCGGAAGAGGTTTCCGTCGAAGGCGTGTTTCACGGGAAGAACGCGCGCTCGGCGCTGATGCTCGGCCATTCGCGCGGCGTTGCACTCGGTGCTGCCGGCGAGCGCCAATTGCCAGTGTTTGAATATGCGCCCCGCACCGTCAAACGTGCAGTCACCGGCTCGGGCGCTGCCTCCAAACAGCAAGTGCAGGCGATGGTGCGCGTGCTCTGCGCGCTGCGCCGTCCGCCGCGCCTCGACGCCTCGGATGCATTGGCGGTGGCGATCTGTCATGCTTACCGAAAAAGGGGAGCCCGATGATTGCACAAATTCGCGGCACGTTGCTCGAGCGCGGCATTGACCATGTGGTGATCGAGGTCGGTGGACTCGGCCTGCGGCTGGCGATTTCGCTGCACACACTAGGGGCGCTGCCGTCGGTGGGACAGACCGCGACCCTGCTCACCTATTTGCTGGTGCGCGAGGATGCGCTGGTGCTGTTTGGTTTCGCTTCTGCCGAGGAGCGGCTGGCGTTCGAACTGTGTTTGAGCGTGCAGCAGGTGGGACCCAAGCTGGCGATGTCGATTTTGTCGACGCTGTCGCCGGGTGATCTTGCCGCTGCGGTGCGCGCGGGCGATCACGGGCGCCTTCAGCGCATTCCTGGCGTCGGAAAAAAAACCGCTGAGCGATTGGTGCTTGAGCTCAAAGACAAGCTCGACAAGGTGGGCCTCATCGGCGATGGTTCGAGCGCGCCGATGGTGAAAAAGAGCGGCGTCAGTTCCAAGGTGGTCTCGGCGCTGATCAATCTCGGCTACAAGCCGCCCGAAGCCGAACAGGCAGCGGCTGAAGCTTTGGCGTCCCAGCCGAGCGAGCCGGTCGAAGCGCAATTAAAAGCCGCTCTGCGCCGACTGGCGGAGTAAGATACCCGCATGGGCCGCAAACCGCATGACGATGGTGGAGCTGTGGAGATGGCGACCTCGTTGCCGCTGCGCCCGCGTATCGTCGATCCAAAAACATTGCCCGACGATTTGACGCTGCGGCCGCAGACGTTCGAAGAGTACGTCGGCCAAAAAAAAGTGGTCGAGAACTTACGCATCTTTATTCAAGCCGCGCGCGCGCGCCAAGAGGCGCTCGATCACGTGCTGCTCTCAGGGCCGCCCGGTCTTGGCAAGACCACACTGGCCCATCTGATCGCGACCGAGATGGGCGCGTCTTTGCGATCGGTGGGCGCGCCGGCAATTGAGCACAAGGGCACGCTCGCTTCGTATCTCACTTCGCTTGAGCCCGGCGGTGTGCTGTTCATCGACGAGGTGCATCGT
>JAHFDU010000383.1 GCA_023248835.1 Myxococcales bacterium
CCTTTGTCTGACGAGATCGAGATCGAACGCGCCGCGATGGGACTCGAGCCGCGCTCGCGTGCGAAATTGGCACAGCGCCTGCTCGCCAGCCTAGATTCGCTCAGTGAAGCGGAGGTTGAAGCGTTGTGGGCGGAGGAAGCGGAGCGCCGCAACGCAGACTTGGATGATGGAAGCGAAGCGCCGCGACCTGCCCCCGACGTTTTCCGCGATGTCCGAGCCCAGCTGAAGTGAATCGCAGGGCCTCTTTTCACCGGCTCGCCGAGATCGAGTTGGCTGAGGCCAGCCAGTTTTACGCCGAGGTGGATGGGGGTCTTGCGAGTAGATTCATCGACGCCGTCGAGCGAGCTCATCATCAGCTCCTGCGTTTCCCGGAGTCTTCACCTCTGGTATCTGAGAATGTGCGGCGTAAGACTCTTCGCGGATTCCCCTACTCGATATTTTACGCTGTCCGCGGCGACGAAATTAGAATGCTTGCGATCGGCCATCAAAAACGTCGTCCGTTCTATTGGCACGGGCGGAAGTAATCGCTTGGCTATTCGCTCTTCTTGAGAACCATGAGGTGGTAGTTCCCGAATTCGGCCTGGCCGGCGGAGTAGAGCACTTCGGTGAGCAGACGATAGGGCGTGGTCTTGTCGACCATCACCATCGCGGTGCCGTCGAATTTGTTGCCACCCAGCGCTTCGATTTTCTTGAGCTGATTGGAATGATGAACCAACGTTTCGACCAGCGGGGTGATGTAATATCCGTTGGCGCCGTCCTTTTTTGCGCTCGGATCGACCGCGCCCGCGCGCACCGGAGTGATCGCTTTGCCCTCGACCAAAATGCTGTCTTTGGTGATGGTGACATTGACCGTTTGCGAGCTCTGCTTTTGCGACGAAGAGGAGGGCAGCTCGAGGTTGCGGTTTAGCGCCGCCGCGGTTTGCACCGAAAACTGCTTGAGCAAAAAGACCAGCAAGATGGTCATCATGTCCATCATTGCGGTGATGTTGAGATACTGCGTTTGGTGCTCGATCGCTTCCTCTTCTACGCGCGCGCGAAAACGTTTGATCTGTTTTTTCGCCTGCTTGTCGGGAACGTCGGCAGCGCTCATCAGTTTATTCCGGCTGCAAGTACGACATCGTTGAAACCCTCATAGACCTTGCGCTCTTTGTTCTCACCGGCGCTCACCGTCTTTTCTTGCCCGCGGCACGCATCGAGTGTGCCGATCACCGTTTCATAGAGAATGTTGGGATTGGCGTTGAGAATGACTTTGGTTTCATCGGCGGCCTGGGCGTGTTTGATCTCCAGCATCTTCTCCGTTAGCCCGGCGAAGTCGTACAGGCCGTTGCGCTTGGGAATCGACGGCAACTCGGTTCCAACTTGCACCAGCTGACCGCTCACAAATCGGAAACCTTTGTGTAGCACCGCCCCGGAGGCGGCAATGATGAACCCGTTGTCGACGATATTGACTGTCAGGTTGAGCTCGGCTTTCGGTTTCTCCGGCTCGGTCGTTTGTAGGCCGGTGGACGGAGTGGGTGAGGAGACGTTGATGTCGCCGAGGGTGCCGGCAAAGGTCGCGGTGGCGAGCATGAACATGACCACGTTGGTGACGATGTCGAGATAGGGAATGAAGTTGAGTTCGCCACCCTCTTCCATCAGCTCTTCGGCCTGGACACGGATTTTTCTCAACTTCGTGCGCAGCCGTTGCGGAGTCACGTTAGGTGCGAGCGCCGGTTTGTGTTTCGGAGAGCAAATTCTCGAGTTTCAGCGAAAATGCTTCGAGGTCTTGCTGCTGTTTCTTGGAAGCCGAATTCAAGATCACGTGGCCGATCATGCAAAAGACGGCGATGCCGAGGCCGAGTGCGGTATTGCTCATGGCTTCAGAAATCGAACCGGCGAGCATGGTGGCTTTTTGATCTGCTGGCGCCTTGGCGACGTCGTGGAAGGCGTGGATCAAACCCATAATGGTGCCAAGCAGGCCGAACAGCGTGGCGATGTTGGCCAGTGACCACAGCGCTCCGATGCGCTTTTTCAAGTCAGGCGTGACGTCGACCATGGTCTCTTCTATAGCGGTGGTGATCGCTGCCTCTCCACGCGGCAGCCGCCCGAGCCCTGCTTTGGCGACGCGAGCGACTGGGGCCTCGGTGGCCGAGCACAGCTTGATCGCGCGATCGACGTTGTTAGCGGCGACCAGCTTTCGAATCTGCTCGAGAAAAGCGCGCGTGTTGACCGAGCCTTTACTCATGAAAAAGATCGAACGCTCGACGACGATGGCCAGCGCGATCACCAGGCAGAACAGATTGACGTACATAAAGGGACCACCGACACGAAAAAACTCCGCCAGCTGCTGGACCATTCGGTCTCCTCTCGTCGCTGCGTGGGAATGAGATGCTACATTCTCGGCGTCTCATCTTAGCGAAGCGGAGAAGCATGTCAAGCTGGTGGCTTAATTGATTGGAATGCGGGCAGCACTCGAAAAAGGTTCGTCGTTTTCTAGCAGGCCTGTCAGGGTCAAAGTCACCTTGGCCCCGCCGCGAGGGGGCGCGCCACTCAAACCGTCGCTGTGGCCGGTAAAATAGCAGTTGGCGCCATGCGCCGTTCGTTCGCTGTCGAGCACACCTTGCAGGTGCGAATCGGGCGACGGCAAGAATGCCAGCGTGCCGGCAAAGTGGGCCTCTTCAAAGGTGCCGGAACAGTTGTTGGCAGCAGCGATCACCACACCCTCATTGACCGTCGCCTTGAGTGCCATCAGTTGCCGGATCGGCGAGCTCCCCACGTTGGCGAGGGAAAAGTTCCAGGCGTACTCCGCGCAGGTGTAGCCGGCGGTGGCGCTGGGCGGGGGCGAACAAGTGTCGAGCCGCGTCACCAACATCGAGGTCTTTTCGAACTGAATCGCCAGCGGTCGAACTGCTGGGGCGATATCCATGCCGCAGGCCGAAAGTAACACCAGCAAGAGTGTTAGTTTCTGCATCTACAACCTCCCCACTAGTATTTTATGACAAAACGTCGTTAGATGGTAGTTATTCTTGCGCGCTGATACGTAAGCCTCCAACAAGCGGAAAAGATCAACAGCACAAAGCGCTCGGTCGGAAAATCCAGGGACACAACGCGTATTGCGGCATCACAGGTAACGCGCGTTGCCTCGGGTCTTTTCGGCACGCGTTACAGAGGGTGTGGCAGAAATGGCTCTCTCGACGGTCGCAACGAGCGAAGATTCGATGGGAGCGCTTTCTGGAGCTGCTGAAGATCTTTCCGCTGCCTCCCCCGCGCGTGATCCATTCGATCTATCGCGTAGCGAATCCGTAGTCCGAAGAGCCGGATGCGGGAAATTCGCACGTCCGGATCTGTGGGGGACCCGAGGGGCAACTCTCGGGTCTACCCGACTGATAACGGCTAGGATCTTGTACGCTGATCGGATCGGCGCTGTCGCCAAGCAAGAGCTGACGCGCGGCGCCGACGAGGAAAAGCGATCCAGCGATCACCACCAAGTCGGCCCGCTCTCGGGCGAGCTGCAATGCCGAGGTGAGCGATCCGGCAGCGGTCGCGGCGGGTGCCTGAGCCGAGAGTTGGCTTAGAGTTGCACTGCGGGACGAGGGAATTGGGGTCACGATCAACTGATCGACACATTGCTGCAGCGGTTTCAGCATGGCCGCAATTTGTTTGTCGGCAGCTGCGCCAAAGATGAGAGCGATCGAATGTGAAACACGTAGCTGCTCAAGTTCGCGGGCAAGCGTTTCCGCTCCATCTGGGTTGTGCGCGCCATCCACTAGAA
>JAHFDU010000060.1:0-6740 GCA_023248835.1 Myxococcales bacterium
GTCGAGGTCCGAGTGACTCTCCGACGAGAGCCGAAGCAGCGACCAGATCCTAGTTAGGAAGTGGAATCCTGCGTACTAATTGACTTGTACTGCGGTCACCGCTGTAAACGGTGATTGATCGCTGAGAAGCCCAGTCAGCGCGATCGCTATCGAGGAACCCACCGCCGGAAGCTGGCTGTTCAGATTGGCCACACCGCCTTTGAATCTTGTACCGCCCGAGGCGCATCCAGAAAGTTGCGCGCGGAGCTCCCCAGCATCGCCATGGCCCAACGACATTGCTCCACTGAAAGTCTCGCTGGCTACGGAGCATGTTGTCCTGCCCACGGCGGTGTTTTCATTCCATGCGACTTTCATGGCGCTAAACTCCTTAATTGCCGTTGTACCGTGATTGACCAACAAAAAGTTCCACTTATAATTTGCGCAACAGTCCGTGATGCTGGTGTTACTAAACGAGGGATTGGCGAGGGCAATCGGGCCGCTCGCGACAAACATTGCTGCAGCACCACCGCTTCCACACGCAAACACAAATGGCAAGATCGCAATCGCAATGCGGTTCATGTACCACCTCCGGCCCGGCATGTAGCCCAAGTTTCCAAAAAAAAAAGCGAATTCGTTGTCGCGGTGTGGCTTTGGTCACCGATCTGTCGAACCCTCTCGAGGTTTGACTTCGGGTCTTTCGAATGCATATAGTGGCGCGCCCCAGGAGAACAGGGAGAGACTGCATGGTTCGAGCAAAGATAGGTTTGGCGGCGGCGGCGGTGGTGGCGTTGGTCACCGCGCTGGTCGTGTGGATCGGCGGTGCATCGATGGGGAAAACCATCGCTGAACGAACCGCCCAGCGTGTCGAAAGCGCCAAGGCGGCGATACAGGATCTCGATCGCTTGCGCGGGATTGAGCTGACCGAAAAAACAGTGGATCTTGCGCGCGGCTTTTCGGGGGTGTTTGGCAGCGCCGATGCTCGCGCCGCAGCGCGACAGGCGATCGAGGCGACCAGTGGAAAACTTGAACAAGAAGGGCACCGCGCCGACTTGATTATGGTGGTTTCGGCGGACGGGCGCGGCGTCGCCCGCAATCTCAATCCGACGGCGTTGGTCGGAGATGATCTGAAGGGCAAGTATCCGCTGGTTAAGCAAGCACTCTCGGGCATTGCCAGCAAAGACATCTGGGACTTCGACGGCCAAATGTACCGCGTTGCCGCGGCTCCGATCCACAACGACAGTGGACAGAACGTTGGCGCGTTGGCGGTTGGGTATGTGGTAGCGGCAAGCGATGCCGAGCGCGATCGACAGCGGCTCGGCGTCGAGGTTGCCTATTTTCTCAACGGCAAAGTGCGGGCCTCGAGCTTCCGCAAGAGCGGCGGCGAGAGTGCGGAAGAGGCGGAGCTGGCCCAGCAGTTGTTCGAAGGGCCGAAGTACGCAGCAGAGGCTGGCGCCGGAAAGCTGACGCCGCTGTTTTCAGCCCACGCCCGCGGTGAGGAGTTCATCGCCGCCGCCGGTCCGCTGTCGGGCAACGCCAGCCGTTCGGCTTCCGGCTTCGTGCTCTTGGTGTCGCTGACGGAAGCGCGTTCGTCGATCTCTGCGGTGGAGACTTTGTTGTTGGTGCTTGGTCTGATCGGCATGCTCGGGGCGCTGCTGGCCGGCGCGATCACTGCCCGTCGCTTCATCGATCCGCTCGACAAGATCGAAAGTGGTGTCGCCGAAGTCATCAACGGAAATCGTGACTACGTTTTTGAATCTCCAAGCCCAGAGTTCGAAGGGCTGGCCAATGGTTTGAACGTGATGTTGGCACGGCTGCTCGGTCGCCCCGATCCGACCGACGACGCTGGCCCGGCTTCCGAAGAGTAGTTCACAGCTCACAGTCGGCAGCCGACGGCCCCGGCGTGGCTTCACCACACCTACCACTGGCAATGCGGCAAGCTGCCGGCGCTGCTCGCCCAACTCGGCGTCGCGCGATCTGTTTTGCGCTGTTGCGACGGCGTCGCCTCGGCGGTTTTCTGTTGCTGTCCGGCGCCTCTCTGTATGCGTCGTTCTTGGCCGGTTCCCAAGCCTTTTCACCAATGACTATTTTGTCGTCGGTGGATTGCTGGTCTTGGCGGGGCTGGTGTTGGCAGCGCCGGCCCAGCACGACTGCAAAACTTGACGCTGTCGCGTCTCCGCCTCAAGCTAATAAATTGGGGTTTCTGGTGCAATTTTCATTGGCAAAAAAAGTCGCGGTGGTCACAGGGTCGAGCCGCGGGCTCGGCCGTGGCGCTGCTCTCGGTCTGGCCGAGGCTGGCGCCGACGTCGCATTGCTCGGACGTGACGAGCAGCGTTTGGCGGCGGTCAAGCGCGAAGTCGCGGCGCTTGGCCAACGCGCTTTGGTGGTGCCGACCGATGTGACAAAGCCGGCGGAAGTAGACACCGCGTGCAAGCGCGTGCTCGACTATTTCGGTCGCGTCGACGTGCTGGTCAATAACGCCGGAGTTGCCCAAGTGGCTCCGCTTTTCGAAATCAAAGACGAGGCGCTGGTGGCGATCTTCAACGCCAACGTGTTCGGTACTTTCTACTGCTGCCGCGCGTTCGGTGCGCACATGGTGGCGGCCAAGCGCGGATCGGTCATCCTAATGGCGTCGATTTCAGGCATGGCGGGCGAAAAAAATCTCACTGCCTACTCTGCCACCAAAGGCGCAGTGATCGGTTTTACCCACGCGCTTGCTTCCGAGTGGGCGCCGTCGGGCGTGCGAGTGAACGCGATCGCGCCCGGCTATTTTCGCACCGATCTGAACCGGCAAGCGATCGATGATGCGACGATTGGGCCCAAGATCGTCCGTCGCATTCCGCTCCGCCGAGTCGGACAGCCCGAGGAGATCGGGCCCCTGGTCGTGTATCTTGCTTCAGACGCCTCGGCGTTCATGACTGGGCAGGTGGTGGTGCTTGACGGCGGACAGTTGGCTACGTGATGCCGAGCGTGGTGGTGTTCATGAATGAAGCGGAGTCGACAGACTCGATGATTGCCGCGGCGCGACTTGGCCGAACTCTGTGCACGGAGCTCGGTGCTACGCTCTACGCTGCCTGCGCGCCCTCGACGGATGAAAGTTTGCTCACGTTGATTGGTCGCGCGGGTGTCGACAAGATTCTGTTGACCGATCGCGATCCGATGAGCGTCGCCAAAAAATTTCCCCCGGCGATCGCGTTTTGCGGTTCGGAAAAAATTGCTGCGCCGATTTGCGCTGTAGCGAACACTGCTTCTCATTCGCTCGGTGATCTTCAACGAGTCGAAGGGGAGTGGTGGGTGGGCGAAAAGCCGCTGGTCGCGGTCACTCCGATCGTTTTTGTGGTCGACGCGCCGCTCGACAGCGCCTGGTTCGGCACCGGTCAAGACGAAGACGCCGAACGATTGCTGCTGCCCAAGGAGGAGGCGTAGATGGCGCGGGCGCGCAGGGCCGACGGTGATGCATCGCCGCCGACACGGGGGCCGACCGATTCGCCGCTGTTCGCGTTACTTTCGGCGCGTCGTTTTTGTTTGTCGACGGGGACGGAACGAATTGCCGAGAATCTTCTGCGTCATGGAGGAGAAATCGGTCGCGACGCCGCCGCGTGGATCGGCAGCGGAATGCCACCTGCCGATCGGCCCTCGATTGGCCTCGGCGAGCACGGCGGCACGCTCGGGCCCCATAGTTTTGGTTTCGTGAATAATTTGGCTCAGGTTGCGCCGTTTGATGCACCGCTCGGGACCCGTCCGCGCCTCGGTGGCTTGGGGCTGCTGGTGCCACGTCGCGACGCCTTGCCCGATTTGGGGCCGCTGGCGGCGGCGCGCGGGTTGTCACTGTCTTGGATCATTTCTGTCGGTGACGGTGACCCGACCGAGGCCTTACATTTTCTCAACTTCGACGCCGCCACCCATTCGATCGCGTTGCTGCTCGGCCGTGGCGCACACGGCACCTCACTCCGACAAGCGCTCGGAGCCAAGCCGACGGTGGTTTGGCAGGGCGACGCCGTGACCGATGCGGTGGCGCGGCGTGCCGGCTGCACGGTAGCGA
The DNA here is from genome assembly GCA_023248835.1 of Myxococcales bacterium. Classification (GTDB taxonomy): domain Bacteria; phylum Myxococcota_A; class Polyangia; order Palsa-1104; family Palsa-1104; genus JAHFDU01. Next base: position 4,019 of record JAHFDU010000060.1, read on the forward strand.
GTCACATCGGCGGCTTTCTCGCCCATGCTGCAATGCTCTCGTCGGGAGTAGCTGCGAAATCGGCGGTGCTGGTGCTGGTGGTCGGCGGCGGCAGCAATTTTGTCACCAATGAAGTGCGCGCGGCGGGACTCGACGCCGAGGTCCGCACCGTCGACGATCGAGCGCCGGAAGCGCTGCATGAAATGGTGGCGCAGTTCAAAGATCACCATCTGATTGTTGTTGCCGGTGACAGCGCCACTTTGCCTGGGCTTGAGCGTCCTTTTATGCAGGCCGACCTGCGCCATCCCGAAGAGCTGCGTGCGCTGTGCCAAGCGCTTGGTGCCAAGACTCCGATCGATCAAGAGGCCAGTCGTCCGCGCGTCGATCGTGCGCTTGCGCTCGCGGTTCGCAACGAGGTCGAGCGCGATCTTTCCGACCACAATGCCAAACGGCTGCTCAAATCCTACGGTGCACGCGTTTCTCGGCAGGCCCCTGCGAGCACGCCAACTGCCGCAGTGCAACTTGCCAAGACCATTGGTCTGCCGGTGCTCCTCGTCGGTGAAAAGAGTGAACGCGTGGCGGCTTCGATGCCGGACGTCAAGCGCTTCGCCACCTTGCTCTTGCACGAGGCCGAATCGACGACTCCCTCGGTGATGGTGCGCGAGACTTTTCCCGAACTGCCGCGCGCGGACGTCAAGGTGCAGTCAGAAAAAGGGCTCGGCCATCTGATGTACGTGGGAAAAGAGTGCGCTTTGTTGCCGCTCAGCCCGACCGACGCATTGTGCTTAAGCGCTGCGACCGGTGCACGTCGTGCCTCTGATCAACGGGCGGTGGCGGACCTGCTCAGCAAGATCGGCCTGGCTGCGCATGAGGAGCACGCTACCTTCGAGCTCGCGCTCTTTGTTGGCTCTGACGCGGCTGTTCTGAGCGCCTCGGGTCAGTTCGAAACGCTCACTAGGCCGATTCAGGAGGAGTACTTGTTTAAAAAATATTTTCGATGAACACAATTCCATTGACGGAGTGAAATTGGTAGGTATATATTTCCACTGGAAATATTCAAAAATTGCCGCCCAAATCTTAGTTCTCGACTGAGATGGTGAGATGGATTCTCCACCCCTTGCCAGGAGGCATTCGCATGCGTGGCCAACATCCGAAGAAGATCGCTTTTCTCTGCTCAATTTGGGTGCTGGGCAGCTGCGCGCATCCGAGTCATGCGCCTCTTCCCGGCGAGGACAGCCTCAGCATCGGCAACTTGCCCGGGGCCTCGGGAGGGCTCATCGCATCCAACTCAGCCTCGGGCAGCCCGCAACCCAGACTAGACGGTCCTGACGACAGCCCCGATGGTGGCGCTCCGATCACGGTGATGCCAGCTCAATCAGATGTAGCCAATTGTCCAGCACCTGCGCTTGGTATTTACAATGTATGTACAGGCGCTAGCGGCGGCGATGGCACCGAAGCCAGTCCGTGGGTAGGGTGGGAAGACGCGCTCAATGCCCAGCCAAGCGGTGGCCCATTTGTCGGAGGCGGGGCCAAAGAGCTTTACTTCCCTGCCGGCACTTACAAACTCAGTATTCGCATTGACATCAAACAGGGCTGGCGGTTGCGCGGCGCTGGAATGCGCGCTTCGATCGTCCAAATTGCGCCCGATTTCGCCGATGATGCGTTCCAATCAAGGTCGCCGCTCAATGGCAACGCTGCGATTCATATCAGCTTGGAAGACTTTCAGATACGACATATGGATGCTGTAGCGTCGGCGAACTTGGCGGCAGGAATCGACATCATCGCCGGCACCTACGGTTATGTAAAACGAGTGGCGCTGTACGGATTTCCCTACGGCATCATCTTAGACCAGGCGGAGATCGTCGACATTGATGAGTGCGACATACAACTGCAGACCAAGGCGGGAATCTGGATCGTCAATGGCAACCAGCACCTCGCCAACGCGCTTCCGCAGTTTACCAATCGTATTGGGATTCACAAAACGCAGCTAAACGAAGCCGCTACCGTGGTGCTTGTACAAGACGACGGCGGCTATACCCACACCATCAGCGATTGCAACTTCAACGGCGGACTACATCAGATCGTCATGGGATCAACCAACGGAGCGATTATCAGCGGTTCAGAATTTGAGGCCTCTTCCGGCGATGTCATCGTGCTCAAGCAGGGGCCTTCCGGAGGAGGCAATTACAATGTGAACATTATTGGCAACGAGATTGTGGCTGGGACTGGCAGCGGAAATTCCTCGGCCATCCGGATCTTGGCCAACTCTTCACCGCTGGTGTTGATGGGGAACCTGCTGGCGAGCTATGGCTCGATCCCGCCGGTAAGCGGAGTCCCATCTGCCATCTACCAAATGGAAGCATTCGGCAACTTCAATGCGGGCACGAGCAGCCCAATGTTCGACGGCGACCCGGCTGGAACTGGGCTGTTCTCGTATGCAACCGGCAATGGAATTGGGGTGGCGAATCCCAAAGCTGCGCTCGACGTAAAAGGCACCGTCGCTTTGCGCGGGCGGACTCTGGCGCTGTCGAGCTGCGCCGTCGACAATCTCGATCCGGGAAAAACCGTTTTTTTACGCCTGACTCCTCCGACCGATTGTACCAGTGGATTTTCGATTCAGGGTTTTTCCGGCGGTGTCGACGGTCAGATGCTTCAGGTATTCAACGCCAGTTCGTTGCCGATGACGCTGGTGGACGCGGGTTCTGCCACCGCCGCCAATCGGATCTCTACCTTGCGAAACGCC
>JAHFDU010000060.1:6750-14766 GCA_023248835.1 Myxococcales bacterium
CTCAAAACCTGGTTGCTCTCGTCCTTTAACTAACTCACTAGGAGGGAAAAAAGCATGAAAACCATCCCAAGCTGGAATCTGTGCTGGTCTGTGGTGGCTCTCCTCTTTAGCTGCGGCCCGCGGAGTTCTCCGAGCCCGACCGGCGTCGACGCAAACGCGTCGCAAAACCCGACCTCTCCGACCGATATGAGCAAGGACGCCACTGTGTCGCTGGCACCGAGCTGCGGTGATGCTTTCGAAAACGGTGACGAAACCGACATTGATTGCGGCGGCGCCTGCATGCCTTGTGGCATCGGAAAAGGATGTCACCACGCGACGGACTGTCTGAGCAAGGTATGTTCCGCCGGTATCTGCGCCGCGCCAAGCTGCAGCGACATGGTGCAAAATGGCAGCGAGGTGGGTCCTGATTGCGGAGGATCGTGTACGAAAGGATGTCCAGCCAACACGCCCTGTCAACTGCCGATCGATTGCGAAAGCGGGGTCTGTGCTGAACTCGACACCGGCAAAGTCTGCGTCTCAGCAGCGTGCGGTGATGGGGTCAAGAACGGGCAAGAGTCAGACAGCGACTGTGGCGGATCCTGTCCCCCTTGTGCAGACGCTTTTCATTGCCTCGTTGCCAGTGATTGCCAGAGTTTGGTGTGTGGCTCAGGCGACGCCGGGTTCGTTTGTATTCCCCCCAGCTGCAACGACGGGGTGAAAAACCAGGGCGAATTCGCGGTCGACTGTCTAGGTCCGTGCGGCAAATGCCGGACAGGACAGCCATGCGCGGCGGACAACGGCTGTCAAAGCGGTTTCTGCCGCAGCGACATGACCTGTGCAGTTCCCAGTTGTGTCGATCACGTTCAGAACGGAAACGAATCGGACGCCGATTGCGGCGGCGCCACTTGCTCAAGGTGTGAACTGACAAAGAGGTGTGTCACCGACGGTGATTGTCAAAGCAATATCTGTCGTACCGTTTGTGTCGACAGCTGCCACGACGATGTCCGGAACAACAGCGAAAGCGATCTCGACTGCGGCGGCGCGGGTTGTCCTAAGTGTGGCGCCGATAAACTCTGCTCCCTCGATCAGGATTGCATCAGCGGATCTTGTATCAATGGCTTGTGCACCGATCCATGCACGGTTGGCTGGTGGCGATTCGACGAGGGCACCGGAACCACCGCACGCGACAGTTCTGGGCACTCGCTCAACGGCGTCGTAAACGGCGCAACCTACAAGCCGGGAATGGTCGGCAGCGCGCTGTCGCTGAACGGAACCAGCTATGTTGCGGTGCCCAACACGCCCTCGCTCAACGGACTCGAAGCGATCACTCTCGAGGGCTGGTTTAACCCGAATGACTTTGTTAGCGATCCGATGCTGGTGAGCAAGCTTGGCAACTTCAACCTGTTTGTTTCCGCCGATGGCCTGCTCTCTTCGACCTTGCCCCCGCTGGGCAGCCTTGGGTCAGCCACTGCAGGAAAATGGCAGCACTTTGCGCTTACGTACGACGGCAGCTTGGCTCGGCTGTTTCTCAATGGGCAGGTCGTCGGAAGCGGCAGCAGAAGCGGCGTGCTTGGATCGGCGGGAAGCGGTCTAGAGATCGGCCGCGGTGCTCCGGCGGCACAGTATTTGAGTGGACTGGTCGACGACATCAGAATCTTGAATTGTTCCCGCACGCCGCAGCAGATTCTCGATGATGCGACCCGAGTCGCCTGGTACCGTTTTGACGAGGGCAGCGGAACCAAGACCGCCAACTCCAGCAATGGCGCGCCCGGCACATTGACGTTTGGAGCTGGCTGGGGCCCAGGTAAAACAGGCCGCGCGGTGACGCTCAATGGTGCCGGCCAGTATGTCGGGATTCCGGCTGGCGGGCCACCTGCGGTGAGCGATTTCACCGTGGCGCTGTGGTTCAATATGGTGGCGCCACCGCCTCCTCCGAGCGACGGCAACACCGTGCAACGATCCGTTCTTGTCGACCTCAATGGAGACGGGTCAGGCGGCGCATTGTCGGCCCCACTGTTGGCAGTAGATCGGCAGCAGACCGACGGTAGATTCGTCATCAACAACTTTATCTTCACCCCTTCCGGCACGATCCAAAGTTCAGCGTTCATCGCTTCGCCGCTGGGATCTTGGCACCATCTCGCGCTGGTGCGCAGTGGTCCGAACACCGCGACCTACTACGATGGCCTTTCCGTAAGCACTACGGCTGGAATCAACGCTGCGGTGGCCTTGTCCAATCCCAAACGCATCGGTACCTTTTCACTTGCGGTGCCGGCTCCGGGCGCCAACTATTATTTTAACGGCTCGGTCGATCAAGTCCTGATCTACTCACGCGCGCTGTCCGGCGCCGAGATTCAAGCGCTTTACACAACTCCGTGAACGCACATGCGATTTGGTTTTCCAGGTTTCGCTGCGTTCGCACTTGCTGGCTGCTCAAGCGGCATTTCGTTTCAGGTTCGCCTCGGCAGCGACGTTGCCCTACCGGTAGACCTGCAGGTCACTGCTTACGATGATGGTGTTTTGGTCACTGTCCCAGATCATTTTTCACTCGTCGGAAAATCACCGCCCTGGAGCTTCTTATTGACCGCGCCGACCGGCGCGGCGCCACATTTTCGCGTCAAGCTCGACGGGATCGACTCAAGCGGCCGCGTGGTCGCTCAAGCGGCCGGCCGGGTGACCGATCACAGCCCGCGATTGATGTTACAAAATGGTCGGCTGCCCGACCGTGATGGCGATGGGGTCCCCGAGCTTGACGACGGGGAGTATGACATCGACGATTGTTCCGGTGTTTTCGATCCCAACCAAGATTGCAACCCTCGCAGCGATCGTGGAGCCGAGCGCGATTTTGGCACCGATACTCAACCAGAGAACCATCTTCCGTCGGTCGATCTGGACAACGATCCTGAACTAATGGCCTGGTATCGGTTTGATGAATCGGACGGTAGCTTGGCGATTGATTCGACGCCAAATGCTGGCAATGGCACTCTGGAAAACGCGGGCAGCGGTCCGCTACCCAAGCACATTGCCAGCCCGCACGGCAGCGCGATTGTACTCGACGGGAAGGAGCAGTACGTCGCTTTGCCGATGTCGGCCCACCACAGCGCGGTCGGCGATTTTAGTTTGGCGACTTGGTTCAAGCTCTCAGCAAGCGATCCACTCACCGGTCGCGACAGAAAGCGGCGCTACTACATCGTCGATTTGCGTGGAGACGGCGTCAACGACAACGACAGCTGCGCGCTGATACTAGAAAAAAACGCCCTCACTGCCGACTCTGGAACGACCACCTATTACCTAAACAGCTACTGCGTCGACGCCGGCGGCGCCACTTCAGAAACCACGTTCCACCTCGATCCCGCGCCGCTGCCCAACGTTTGGTACCCTTTGGCGCTCACTCGCCAGGATCGCAACTTTACACTCTATTGGAATGGCGGATCGTCCACCGACATGGCGCCGATGGCGCATCCGCTCAATTTTTCGCATCCTAAGCGCATCGGGAATTTTTCGGGCGGCCGTCTGGTCGACCACGACTACTTTTTCTCCGGAGCGATCGACGATTTGCGCGTTTACACGCGCGCCCTCTCGACCTGTGAAGTCATGCAGCTTTTCGGCACCCGCTGTCTCTAGGGATGGGCCGAGCAGAGGCAACGCTACAGTCGCTACATCCTCATGTGAATGCCGGTAATCTCTTCTTGGCAGGCGATCTGGTCGGGGGTGATTTCTTCGTATTCGGCTTCGAGTTCAACCAGAATTTCTTCGGCTAAATCGGTGGCGTCAAAAACGTTGCGATCGCTCGAGCGGCGATCGGAGCCACGTCGCTCCAGCCCAGAGTCGCGCGTCGAATCTCGTCCGACTGCAGCCGCGCGTCGATCGCCCCAGCGCCGCTCTCGATACAGCCGCATGCGCAACCCTTCGACCGAGCGCGCCGGCGGGTGAAGATTGTCGGCGAAGGCAACGCAGTTGTGACAGAGCACGATCCAGCGGCCACCCGGGACGTTTTGTTTGAGCCCGAGCTCGTAATGACGCAAATGAAAGAGGCGGCGGTCATTGCAGCCAGCGCAAATCGCGCCGACCCCGACTGGCCGTGCGCGCACCCACGCTTCGTAGCAGACTGGGCAGCGACCGCGTCGCAGCTCTCGACCTTCCGGCGGCATGCCGCAAGAGGTACACCAGGTCATCGGTTGTGTAGAGGGACCCATACTCATTGGGTAGACCGAGTTTCGATTCGGCGCAAATTTTTGCGACTGGTTTGCGATGGTAAACGCCTGGGGAGGGATTTCCGCAGCCCGCAATTCGCGCGTTTGGCGCGCGGCGAGGGGGAGGCTCACTCGGGCTTTGCCCGAGTGAGGGGGGACGGGAACGTCCCCCCCTGCTCGACGACCGAGTTTCGATTCGGCGCAAATTTTTGCATGGAAAATAGCTCACAAAACATGCTAGAAGCTGTCTGTCTTTGCATTCTTGGACTGGCAATTTCATGAAAAGACCCGCTTATTGAAATACTTACGAATGCATGGTAAGCGCGGTTGGTTGAGGTGTTGTCATGCTGTTTGATTGGGTTTACGGACTGTTTTCGAACGATTTGGCAATTGATCTAGGAACCGCTACCACGCTGACTTTTGTCAAAGGGCGCGGCATCGTTTCGAATGAGCCATCGGTGGTGGCGGTGCAAAGAACAGCTGCCGGTGGCAAGCGGGTGCTCGCCGTCGGTAAAGAGGCCAAAGAGATGCTGGGTCGCACGCCCGGCAATATTGTCGCGGTGCGCCCGATGAAGGACGGCGTGATCGCCGATTTCGAAGTGACCGAAGCGATGCTGCGCTATTTCATCACCCGCGCCCACAACCGACGCACCCTGGTTAGGCCGCGCATCATCATTTGCGTTCCGTCGGGCATCACTGAGGTAGAGAAGCGCGCCGTGCGCGACTCAGCGCTCGCGGCCGGGGCGCGTGAAGTGTATCTCATTGAGGAACCGATGGCGGCGGCGATCGGCGCTGGACTTCCGATCACCGAGCCTTCTGGCAATATGATCGTCGACATTGGCGGCGGCACCACTGAAGTGGCAGTGATTTCGCTTGCCGGCATCGTCATGTCCAAGTCGATTCGCACCGGCGGCGACAAGATGGACGAAGCGATCGTTTCACACATCAAACGCAAGTACAATCTGCTGATCGGTGAACGCACCGCCGAAGACATCAAAAAACAGATCGGTTCGGCATTTCCGCTCGACGAAGTGCTCACCGTCGACGTCAAAGGGCGCGATCTGGTGGCCGGCGTGCCCAAAACGCTCAATATCAATTCTGACGAAATTCGCGAAGCGCTGGCTGAGCCGGTCAACGCCATTGTCGAAGCGGTGCGAGTTGTTCTCGAGCGCACGCCGCCTGAGCTGTCGGCTGATATTGTCGATCGCGGCATCGTGCTCTCAGGCGGCGGCTCGCAATTGCGCAACCTCGACATGCTGCTGCGCGAAGAGACTGGGTTGCCGGTGATGGTGTCCGAGAATCCCCAGCTGGCGGTGGTGCTCGGCACCGGTAAGGCGCTGGACGAACTGAAGCTGCTCAAAGAAGTCACCATTCACTGATGTTTCAGTTGCAAAAACGTTCACGCGAACTGGTGATCGCGGTGGTGCTGCTTGCCCTGCCACTGGCCTGGCTGCGCGCCAATACCAAGGATGCGGGACATCTCAACGGGCTGGATCGGGTGGTGCTTCGCACCGTTGCCCCGGTGGAGCATGCGGTGCTGGCGATCGGCCGCAGCGCTCGACAGCTGTGGTCGGATTACATTGCGCTCGTGCACGTGCGCGCACAGAATCGAATTCTGAACGAAGAGAACGCGCGGCTTCGCGCTGATATCACCCGTGCTGCTGCAGCGGCAGCGAATGCGCGCGAACTGGCGGCGCTGCTCGATCTGCGCGAAGACGTGAGCGAACCGACGGTGGCGGCCCGCGTGGTTGGAATCGAATCGTCCTCGCTGTTTCAGATCATGCGTCTGCAACTTGCCGCGCCCGCGCCGGTGAGGCCTGAGATGCCGGTGATCGCCGAGGGTGGCGTGGTCGGCCGCATCTATCGTGTATACGGTGGCTATGCCGATCTGCTCTTGGCTTCCGATCCGCGATCGGCCATCGACGTGGTGGTGTCGCGTAGCGGCAGTCGCGGCATTGTCAAAGGCATCGGAGAAGCGCGCAGCCGGATGCGGCTTGATCGCGTGCTGCGCGACGAAGATGTGAAAGTGGGCGACGCGATCGTTACCTCAGGCCTCGGCGGCACCTTTCCGCGCCGATTGCCGATTGGAAAAGTGGTCAAGGTCTCGCATGGATCAAACGGTCTTTACCAAGAGGTCGACGTAGAGCCGTCGGTGGATCTGACTCGGTTGAGCGATGTTTTGATCATTCTGACGGAGAAGCGCGATGCTTCTTTGCCGTCCGCGAGTGCGCGATGAAGCTCGGCGCCTATGCATTGCTGGCGGCGTTGGCGCTGCTTGGATCTTTGATTGTCACTCCACTGTGGGCGCTGATGCTAAGCCCGCTGCCCACTCCAGAGATCGCTCTGGTGGTGGTGGTATGGACGGTATTGCGCTCGGGTGGATCGCTGGTTTCTGACCTGATTTTGGCGCTTATCGTCGGTTATTTGACCGATCTGACGTCGGCGTTTCCGCGCGGACTGCATATGTTCACGTTTGGTTTCACCGCGGCGCTACTGCGCCTTTTTGCGACGCGGTTGTTGCTCGAGAAACCGTGGCAGACCATGGCGCTGACTTGGGTGGTGACGTTGCTGCATCAGACGTTGGTGTTGTGTTTGGTGGCACCTCTTTACGGCAGTGGGGCGGCGCTGCCGTGGCATAGAGTTCCTTTGACGGCCCTGACCACTTGCGCGGTAGTGCCGCTCTGCCAGCACGTCGTCGAGCGATTGATGGGGGCGGTTTCTACCGCTGGAATCGCCAGGCATGCTTAAATGGAGAGACGGCGACCACGCTTCACGCTCGCTGTTTTGGACGCAGTGGGTGGTGGTGGTCGCCTTTCTGATTCTGCTCGGCCGACTGTGGCAGCTCCAAGTGCTTGGCGGCGAAAAGTACTTTCGTAAGAGCCAACATTTTGTAAAAGAGCGCGCCATCAAAGCAGTGCGCGGCCAATTGTACGATCGCTCGGGCAAGATCCTGGCCGACAATCGCCCCTCCTATCAAGTCCAGGTGCATCCGTCGCTGCTGACCACTGAGACAGTTGGTCGCCTGCAGCAGATTTTCAAACTTGACGCGGTGCAGATGCAGGCAGTGCGCGATCGCATGCTGCAAAAACGCGATCTCGATCGCTTGGGCGGGATGATCATTGCCGACGACGCCAGCCGCGATCAAATTGGACTGATTGAATCAAGTCGACTCGAATTGCCTGGGGTCAATGTGCTGGCGCTGCCGCGACGGATCTATCCCTATGGCACGCTCGGCGCGCACGCGGTTGGCTATCTCAATCAGATCACCGCTCAAGAATTGAGCGAGCAACACGACTCGGGTTATCAGCTCGGCGATTCGATTGGGAGGGCCGGTCTTGAGCGGCAGTGGGAGTCGTTTCTGCGCGGCAAAGACGGGGTCGAGCGCATGGTGGTGGACGCCAAAGGGCGGCGGCAGTCTGATGTGGAAACGCCAGAGCTGCTCGGTGGGCCGCCGCGAACCGAGCCCGAGCCCGGCGACCGCGTGATCACCACGCTCGATGTCGAGCTAGAGCGAGTGGTCGAGCGCGCGCTGCGCAAACACCCTTCCGCCGCTGCGGCCGTGGTCGAGGTCGAAACCGGCCGCGTGCTGGCGCTTTCGTCGTGGCCAGAGTTTGATCCCAATCTGGTGAGCGGCCACATGTCCGCCGAAGCGGCCAAGTCACTCGAGAAGCGGCCGGGACGACCGCTGGTCGACAAAACGGTGCGCGAAAATTATTTTCCGGGATCGACTTTCAAAATTGTGCCGGCGCTTGCTGCGCTCGAGGAGCATCTGGTCAATCCGGAGCTTGAGATCATTTGCCACGGCGTCTACCATCTCGGCAAGCGCGCTTTTCATTGCGTCGAACCG
>JAHFDU010000384.1 GCA_023248835.1 Myxococcales bacterium
CTGGTGGATCGCCTCAACCCCAACCTCTTGGCTGTCGACCAAGATCGCGCCCAGCCGTTCGCCGAGCGCGGCTTCGACCGCAACCTCAAGCTCGGGAGGCGCTTCGACAAATTCGGCGACCAAGCCGCGAATTCCCCAGCGATCGGCGCGCTCGCGCATCACCGCGCGAGTGCCGTGGGCAAATCCCTCATAGCGGGTATGCAACTCTTCAAGCGATCGACGACGCGACGACCGCTGATGCAGGTCACGCGTCAATGCGTCGAGTTCGTTGCCCCCGGCCTTGAGCGCGACCTTGAGCTCTTCGATGCGGGTTTCACTCTCTTTTTGTGCACCGACCAAAGCGAGCGTCAACTGGCGGGTGTCACCCAGTGCCTCGGAAAGTCGCGCCACGTCCGTGCGCAATTGCAGGGCGCGCTGACTCAGTCGCTCACTCTCCTCGGCTAAGCGAGCCCGCCGCAGCTCCGAATCTTCGCGCTGCCGCGTCGCCGCATGTGACACCGACTCGGCACGCGCCATCTCTGTCTTGCAGTGAGCGATTTCGGCGCGCGCGTTTTCAACCTCAACTTGCTTTTTTGCCAAGCCCTCTTTGCAGCCAAACAAGTTGCTTTCGAGCCGCGCCACTTCCTCCGAGCGATCGCTCGAGCCAAATTCCAATCGTTCGGCTTCAGCACGCTCATGCGCAGCGGCCATTTCTTCCATCTGCTCATCGAGCAGCGCCTGTTCGCGCGCGATCTCGCTGCGCCGCTCGGCAATCGTCGCCATTTCGCGCTCGGCGTGATCATTTTCTGCTTCACCGAGGCGAATGCGATTACCAAGTTCAAACAACACTTGCTGTTCCGTCGTCAGGCGCTCCTCGACCTCAACCAGAACCATCCGATCGGCCTCGAGCGTAGTCTCCTTCACCAGTAGCGCTTCTTGCCGCTCGCCCTTTTGTGCGGTGATTTCTTGCAGCCGCGACTCGGCCAGCCGCGCTTCGCTGTGCAGACCAAGCCAGCGCTGCGTCGAACTCCACAGTTCCAGTTCTTTCAGTTCACTCTTGTAGAGCTTGTAGCGCTCGGCTTTCTGGGCCTGACGCCGCAGCGAACCCAACTGTTTGTCGAGTTCCGCCACCACGTCGGAGACGCGCAAGAGATTCTGCCGCGTTCCTTCCATCTTTTTCTCAGCCGCCTTCTTTTTCACCTTGTACTTGGTGATGCCGGCCGCCTCTTCGATGAGAAAGCGCCGATCTTCTGGGCGCGACGAGACGATCATGCCGACCCGCCCCTGCTCGATGATCGAATAGGCTTTGGCGCCAACGCCGGTGCCGAGAAAAAAGTCGACGACGTCGCGCAAACGGCACGCCGTCTTGTTGAGAAAATATTCCGAAGTGCCGTCGCGGTAGAGTTTGCGGGTGATGGCAATTTCGGAATAGGCCAAATATTCGAGCGGCACATTGCCGTCGTTTTCGAACACCAGCGTGACTTCACACATGCCGAGCGGCCCGCGCGAATCGGAGCCGGAGAAAATCACGTCGTCCATCGCCTTGCCGCGCAGATGCTTGGCCGATTGCTCGCCCATGCACCAGCGAATGGCGTCAACGATGTTCGATTTGCCGCAGCCGTTCGGCCCCACCACCGCGGTAATCGGGTCGTTAAAAGTGATGACCTGGCGGTCGCAAAATGACTTAAATCCCTGTACTTCCAAGCGTTTGATTCTCATGGCCCTCGCTCACGTATGGTAGCGTATCGTCAGCGAGTTCAACCTAGCATGTCGGTCGCGAAAGTGTCCACCGGAAAAACCACGGAAATCCGCCGACAGCCGACAGCCAACAGCCGACAGTGACGGTAAAAGCAATTTCGCTTTGCTGGTGTTCTCCGTCGCTGACTGAGATGTATAGGAAGCGTGAATACATCATGACTTTCCGGACTGTTGTGAGCTGTAGGCTGTCGGCGGCGCCCGGACTTTCGGGCGCGTCCCTGGCTACCGGCTCTCGATCTCTTGAGCAGTTGCTGAGCGCGCTCGGCGCGTAGCACCGCGCCTGAGACCTCGTGCTGCACCAGCAGCTGCAGCCGTTCAAATTCATTGTCGGCGCGCCGGATCTCGAGCCGTGCGCGACCGATGCTCGCCTGGTTGCGATCGAAAATCGGCAGCGGCAAAGCGAGCGTCAAAGGAGCGAGTTGGGGTTGTCGCCCGAGACCACAAAGCCGGAATGGGTAAACGCCACGCCAAGCGACAGATCGGGTAACGCCAGGCGGCGCTCGAGGCCAACGTTCGCCTCGGCCACCTCGAGCGCCGAGCGCACCGCTCGCACATCGGGCCGCTCCTTCATCGCCTGTTCGAGCAGCGCGTCAGCACGGAACCGCAGCCGTTGCGGCTCGGGTTCGATCACTTGCGGCAGCGCGCTCGCCCAACCAAGCGCCAGCAGCGACGCCAATTTTTGTCGCGCCTCAGCAAGTTGCATTTCTGCATCGGTGACCTGGTTGAGATAGCGCATCCCTTCGAGCTCGACTTTTTTCAGCTCGGCCTCGGAAATATCGCCGGCGGCAAAGCGAGCCCGCGACAGACGAACCGTCTCTTGGTATCGACCCTGTGTCTCGTTGGACAGGGCTAGATCCGACTGTTCACGCAACACGTCGGCAAAGGCCGAGCGCACGCTGTAGGCGACTTCGCGCAGTGCATCCTCTACGAGTAATCGGCGGTGCTCGAGCCCGCTGTCTGCGGCGTGCAGGCGGGCATTGCGCTTGGCCCACACGTCGATCACTTCGCTCACCGCTACGGTGTGAACGGTTTGATCGAACGGCCCGGGGTTGAGCGCGGCCGGCGGCTGCGATTGATCTGGGTGCGTCCTTGATCGACATGAACCCGCGCCAGCTGAGAAAGCGGCACCCGCGTCTTGTCGATCGGAATCTCGAGCCGGCCCACCGAAAACGTGTCGCCCTCTGCCGGCGAAGGCAGCTTGACCTTGACCCGCACACCCACTTTGCGCTCGTCCTCCCACATCTCGGTTGCCAGTTTGCCGCCGAAACTCGATTCGATGATTTCCTCGACATCGCGCACCGGAACACCAAGCCGCGAAGTGGCATCACGATCGATGTCGGCCACGACGTGAGTGGCCGAGCCGGCCCGGTACACATCGACGTCGCGCGAGCGTTTGGTCGCAGGCGCGCGGAAAAATTATCCCCCGCTTATCGATGTGTCAAGGAAAGGCGACGTCTCTGTTTCAGCAGCAAAAGGCCCCGACTGATCTGGTCAGTCGAGGCCTTTTTAAGAAAGCTCCGGCGGCGTCCTACTCTCCCACACGGACTACCGTGCAGTACCATCGGCCCTGGAGGGCTTAACTTCCGAGTTCGGGATGGGATCGGGTGTGGCCCCTCCGGTAATGCCGCCGGAAAACATTGGCGCGAATAGAATCATCGATCATTCGAGAAGCGTTTCTTTGGCAGAAGAACTGCCGAGTCAGGCTTCCTGCGCCCAACCCTGGCCTTCATCCTATAAATCACAGAAAAAAAATGATGGTCAAGCCACACGACCTATTAGTACCGGTTAGCTCCGCGCCTTACGGCGCTTCCACACCCGGCCTATCACCACGTGGTCTACATGGGGTCTTTAGGGGCCTTACGGCCCGGGAGACCTAATCTTGAGCTTGGCTTCCCGCTTAGATGCTTTCAGCGGTTATCCATTCCGGACATAGCTACCGGGCGATGCGTCTGGCGACACAACCCGCACACCAGCGGTCCGTCCATC
>JAHFDU010000061.1:0-1155 GCA_023248835.1 Myxococcales bacterium
ACATTGCAAAGGGAACCAGTGCGACAAAATTGGCGAGCACGTAGATCCTGACGGGTCGAGCAATTTCGCTATCCTCGCGCAGCCGTCCAGAAACGGCGAGCACTGGTCTTGACAACAAGAAGCGCAGCTGGTCACGCCACCCGGTTCGACTGCGCAGCGAGCGCAAAAGTTCGGCCACCAGGCCCCACTGCGCGGTGACACCGTTGTGGGTGCGGCAGATCGAGGGCAAATCCGCACGCAGCGTGTCGCCGGGTGCGGGTTCGAGCCAGGTACCGAATAGCCGATCCCAGATGCCGAGCATGGCGCCATAGTTTTTCTCTGAGAAGCGGGCGTCGCGAGAGTGGTGCGAGCCATGGATCGCCGGCGTGATCAACAAGCCCCAACTCGGTCGTGGCAGGACCGGCGAGTGCGCCGTCAACGTATAAAAAGACAGTAGAGCGAGCGCAACAAAGCCGGTGGTCGAATCGATTCCCGCAAGCGGCATCAACCCGAAAAAGAGCGCCGCATAGGGATCGTCGAGCCACTCGAGACGAAAGGCAACCGACGAATTGAGATGATCGTGTTGGTGGTGGATGCCATGAATGGACCAGAAAAGAGCGAACCGATGGCCGGCGCGATGGTAGATGTAGTAACAAAAATCTGCCAGCACGAGTGCCACCGGCAACCTCCACGCGCCCTGTGTGGGCCAACGCACCGGAGCGATATGATCATGCACCAGGTTCCACCCGCGCAGCACCCATGGCCCGACGAACAGTCCGACAATGAGTGTTCCCAAACCCGCAGTCAGGTTCGAGATGGTTTCGGCGAGGCCGAAGACCCGTTCCCGGCGACGACGAGCGAGGAAAATCTCAAGACCGACATAGGCGATGTAAAGCGGAATGCCGAGAGCGTACCAAGAGAGGGTATCGAGGTCGGGCATGGGATTGCTTGCCCGATCCTACATCAACGTGACACAATTTCTCGGTGCTAAATCGCACTCCTGTGGCACCACCGATAGCAGCGCCGCTTTCAGCAATCGACCAGCGCGAACAGTTGCTTCGTCAGTACGTGGCCAGCCTGAATGAAGAGGAGATGGCGCGTCGTTACCGCGAGGACGATGGGGTCTTGGTATTGCCCCAGCTCTTGCCCGCGCCGCTCATCGAAGAGATGGCGACC
>JAHFDU010000061.1:1165-3423 GCA_023248835.1 Myxococcales bacterium
AACCAGTCGCCGGCGTTGCTCGCTCTGTTCGAGCGGGTGACCGGGATTCCGCTTGAACACCGTGACCCGGGTGAAGCACATGCATCAGCACTCTATACCTATACCAAACCCGGCGACTGGATGAATTGGCACTACGACGAGTGCGGCCTTCCTCCTGGCGAATCCTTCTCCACCATTGTTGGATTGATAGACAACAGCACAAGTCGCCTCGAGATTGAGACACGCCGAGATCAGCCGGGCAAGCAGCCAATCCAGCGCTCGCTTCAAACCATCCCCGGGACATTTGTTTTTTTGTGCGGCACCCGGGTCTATCATCGCGTCACCCCACTGGGCGAGGGCGAAGAGCGAGTAACGCTTGCCTTCACCTATGTTCGCCAGGGCCGCAAGCCAAGCGGCATCTACAAATTCAGGCTGAGACTTGGTAACGCGTTGGTTTATTTCGGGATGGATCACTTGATCCGTCGCAGTTAAATCTATACCGCACCGTCGAGCACGATCGTACTACCGTTCATGTAGCTGTTGAGATCCGAGACCAAGAATGCGGCAACATCCGCGACCTCTTCGAAAGTTCCAACTCGACCAAGAGCACAGTGACGCAAATATTCTTCGAGTTTGGCGGGCGGCAAGTTGGCGCTCACCCCTTCGGTCAAAATCCCCGGCGCTAGGCAGTTGACGGTCACCCCATAGCGACCGATCTCTTTGGCCAGCGCTTCGGTAAAGCCTTTGAGCGCGGCTTTGGCTGCCGCATAGTGCACCGGTGCGTTCATCATTTTGACGCCGGCAAGCGAGCTGATATTGAGGATGCGGCCCCGCTTCTGGTGGATCATGCTGCGCATCACCGCTTTGGACACCAAGAAGGCGCCCTTGACGTTGATGTTCATCATGCGATCCCAATCCTCCTCCTCCATCAGCGCCACCGGCACCACCTGCCCGACGCCAGCGTTGTTGATCGCAATCGCGATCGGGCCGGACTCGCTCTCGATGGTGCGCACCATCTCCGCAATCCCTTGTCGGTCGAGCACCGATACTTTGAATGCCGAGCCGACGGCGCCACATGCACGAATGGCAGTCAGGGTCGCTGCCGCCTCGACCTCGTCACGAGAGTAATTGAAGGCGACACGAGCGCCGTTTTTGGCCAGCGCCACACAGATCGCCCGCCCGAGTCCGCGTGAGCCGCCGGTGACCAGCGCAGTTTTCCCGGCGAGAGAACTGGTCATTCAACGACCGACAGACGGACTGCCTCTCCGGTTCGAACCCACGGCGGTTTTCCCCATGACGCCAGCGGCGTCGATGGTCCCTTGGCCGCACCACGGTGGAACATGTTAAAGCCGCAGGCAGGCATGATCCGCCCGTCGATCTGCGGATAGTGATGACAGCACTTGCGCAGCCGCTCTAAATCGAAATCGTGTCGATCCATGTAGTGATGCAAAAAGATCGACTTGGCTTGATGCTCACCCGCCTTGACCTGCTCTTTCGCACTCAGCGCGCGGTCGGGAAACATCACATCGAGCGTCCGCCGCAGCGCTGCCAGAATCTCCGGACCGCGTTCGATCTCATCCTGACGCGCGAACACGTCGTGAATCACCTCGTGCAGCGCATCGTGGATCTCGGGTGAAGCGGGCAGCGTTGCCGAAGAACGCAGCAGGGTATTGTAACGGCTAAAATCGACGAAGCGGGCAAACGGCAGGTAGCTGCCGTCGTTGAGCTTGAGTACGTAGCTGAGCGAGACGCACTGCGGATGCGAGCAAGGCAGCGGCGAGAAATCGGACACCCTAAACTTTCCCGCGGTTTGCTCTGCGATTCGGCGAATCACACCGGGGATGGTGAGGCGATCCATCGGATCGTGGGCGAATGTGCCACCGCCAAGGCCGGTGTAGGCAGCCGGCTGAAAGTTTAGCGAGAGAAAATGATCTTCGGAAAGAAACAGGTCAGTTACCTGGCCAATCTGGTGCTCATTGACTCCGCGCGTCGCGACAAAAATGATCTGCGTCGGAATTTTTAGCTCTTTGAGGACTCGGAGTGCTGCCTCTTTCTCCTTGACCAGATCGCGGCCGCGGATTTTTTCGTGGGTGTCGGCGGTAAATCCGTCGAGCTGGAGGCCAACGTAAGCGCCGGTCTCTTTGAGCTGCTCGGCAAATTTTCGATCCTTTCCCAGTCTCAGCCCGTTGGTGATGACGACGACACGACCGATCTCGGGCCGGGTGGCTGCTTGGATCAAATCTAGAATTTCCGGATGGCTGGTGGGCTCACCGCCGGAG
>JAHFDU010000061.1:3433-14645 GCA_023248835.1 Myxococcales bacterium
AATCCGCTTTCTCGATGTGGTTCGAATACTGGTTGTTGACGATGCAGATCGGACACTCGAGGTTGCAGTGATCGGTGATCTCGATGATCGGCAGACAGGTGTGCTGCTCGTGATCGTTGCAGGTTCCGCAGTCGGTGGGGCAGCCGTGCGCAACCTCGGTGGCAAACTTGAGCGGCTCGGTGCCGGCGCGCGCGAACGCATAAGCCCTGACGTAGTAATTCGCGTCCTCAGAAACCAGCGCTTCTGACGGTCCGCAGCTCGAGCAATTCTTGACAAAGAATACCTTGCCCTCGCGAATCACCACATCGGCGTCAATGAGCTGAAGACAAGTCGGGCAGGTCGAAGTGGTGCGTTTGAAGAGATGATCGCCGATTTGACCCTCTGGGACTTCTCCCCGAGCGAGAAAACCACGCAAGTACTCTTTGGCATCGTCGGCAATGCGATCTTCGGTCTGTCCGCAGCGCGGGCAGAACTTGAGCGAGAAAACCTGGTCGTCCCGAATCACCACTCGCCCTTCGAGGATCTTACCGCAGCCGGAACAGGGACCCTTTTCATGCAGCAAAAACGTATGCGGTTTGTCCTGCCTTGCGGGGGTCGACGGGGCGCATCCTGAACAGTCCATGGTTTCCTCTTTCTTTTAGTAGGTCCGGCCGTCGAGTTTGGCGCGAACCATGTTGACGAAAGTTTGTACACTGAACAGCCGCAATATAGCCGCCGGACGAAGGCCGGGCTGGACGCGGTCAGCGGCTTCGGGCATAAGCTCGCGCAGTCGCTGAAGCCCCGCCTCGGAGAGGACGCCGCCGGGAGCGAATTCCTCTTCGCTCATGTCGCCACGAGCCGCCTGTTCCATTTCGCCACGGGTGATCTCAATCTTGAAAGCGCGTTCGATCTTGAAAACGATATCGAGAAAATCGAGCGAGTCGGCACCAAGATCATCCATCAGGTTTGAGGTGATCTGCACTTTTTCAAGCGGACAGCTTCGTGTCTGGGCGACCGCTTCACGAACCGCGAGCTCCACCTCCGGCGCATTGCTCATGAATCATTTCCTTTCTTGTTTTTCGCTTCGGTCTCATCTTCCAACCAGTGAACCACGCGCTCGATCGGTTTTCGTGTCGGTCCCGGCGGCGGCGGACTGCTTGGGTGGCCGATGGCGATCGCCCCTAAAATCCGCCACGGCGTCGGTACGTCGATAAGCTGAGCAATCTCGCGTTCGGCCACCATCGGGCCAGCCATCCAGCAGGCGCCGAGTCCCTCGGCGTGGGCCTGTAGAAGGAGGAGCATGACGGCCGCTGCGGTCGCGCACACTTCAGCAGGCATTCCGGCTGGCGTCTGAAATCGAGCCGGATCGGCACCAGCCGATTCGAGAAAACCGGCGATCAAGTCTGGATAGGCGCGGCACTGAGGCACCACGATCACGGGTGCGCTTTCGAGTGGTTCGTGGAAAAAATCGCCATAATTGGAAAAGTCTTGCGCATGGTGACTCGACCGAATCACCGACTTGATCGCTTCGGCATTGGTTTGTACTGCGGTGACCAAGCGACGACGAAGTTCGGGCGCCGTCACCACCGTAAAGCGCCACGGCTGACGGTTGGTGCTTGACGGTGCGCACACCGCGGCAGACAGCAGTCGCTCGAGCACGGCATGCTCCACTGCACGAGGAGCAAAAGCGCGAATCGAGCGCCGCGAAGCAAACCAGTCGATGGAGTCGGCGCCGGTCATTCGAGCTTGAATCCTCCATCGACGCTCCACACCTGTCCAGTGACGTAGCTCGCATCCTCGCTGGCTAAAAAAGCGATCACCTTGGCGATCTCTTGCGGGCGCGCTATACGGCGCAGCAGAATTCGCTTGGTTACTTCTTCTGGTGCCAAAGCGCGAATCGTTTCCGACATCGCTGTTTCGGTGACGCCGGGAGCGACTCCATTGACCCGGATGTTTCGTGAGGCGAGTTCGACCGCGAGGGCGCGAGTGAACGATTCGACTGCGCCCTTCGAAGCGGCATAGTTGCTTTGGCCACGGCCGGGTCGTTGCGCGGCCACCGACGAGACGGTGACGATCGCCCCCTTGCGTTCCGCCATCATGCGCCGGGCAGCTTCGCGACAACACTGCACTACGCCAAGAAAGTTCACTTGAAGCACCGTTTCAAAATCGCCTGGTTCGCTGGCACCGAGCAGGGTGTCGCGGGTGACCCCGGCCGCACAGATGAGCGCGGTGACCGAGCCCATTCGGTCATCGAGTACACGAAAGAGTTTTGTGATCTCTTCGGCGATGGTGAGATCGCACTTGAGCGCGATGGCGCGCCGACCGAACGACTCGACCGCCTCGACAATCTTGGCCGCAGGTTCAGCTCCGGTGCGATAGCCGACCGCGACATCGAAGCCGCGGCGACCAAGCTCGATCGCCGTCGCTGCGCCAATGCCACGCGATCCTCCGGTGACCAGTGCGACGGGATTCATGGCAGCTGCAACCGCACTGCGCCGGCAAGTCCCGGTGGCCCGACTGAAAGTCCGATGGCGCTGCGCGCAGTTGTTGGTTCAGCCTTGAGAATCGGTCGCACTGCTGAGGCGCATTCTTTAGTGAGTGCAGCGACGGGAGACAGCACACCTCGTCGCAACAGTTCGGTCAACGCGATCGCTTGAAGCAGCGAAGCTGCAGCGCCGACCTGTCCCATCGCGCCAAGAGTAGAAATCAATGCGGCACCCGGCAAATACGATCCCAATACTGCAAGCTCCCTCTGGTCGAACGCCCGATCGCACCTGGCTGCGCCATCGATGACGTCCTCCGGCTGGGTGAAACCAAGCAACAGCGATTCAAGAGTCGTTACCGAGGGCGCGTCTGCGGAACCATCGGCAGTATCGCGGGCTTCGATTCGTGCCAGCATCTGCCCGGCAGCGTTCTCCGCCCTTTCAAGAACAAGGGCGGCAGCGGCTTCACCCGGAACAAAGCCACTCGCCTCCAAGCTGTATGCTGCCGGGGCCTCGACATCAGTGGCAACCACACCCCGTGCGGCCATCTCGACCAGCGTCTCGGGTTCGAGCAGCGTGTCGTAGGCGGCGACGCAGGCGACATCGCAAGCGCCGGCTTTTAACGATCGGATCGCGCCCACCAGCGCTTGCGCTCCGGCGTTGGCACCGCCAAAAGTCAGTCCGTCGCCACGTGCATGGAGCTCTTTGGCAACGATCGCGTGCGCGTTGTTCGAGAGATTTTGCAGCATCCAAAAGGGATGGAACCGCTTGAAGCCACGCTCCCAGCTGCTCGAAAAATCACTCCTTTGCTCGGCCAGACCCGGCATCAGATCATTCCAATGTGCACGCAATCCGCCGTATCCGAAAAAGAGGCCGAGCCGATTCTCCGCCACTGTCGGCGCTGCCGCAGTATAGGCTTGCAATGCCGCTTCCCGCGCGTAAAGTCCCATCCGACGCAAAAAACGCTGGTATGAGCTCGGCGCCGGATCGTCGTTGATCATTGCGGCCACTTTGCAGGCATAACCGCCGATGGGAAAACGGGTGTTTCGCTGCAGCGCTCGCTCACCGGCGAGCAGGCGCCGGATCGCTCCGTCGATGGTGTTGCCAAGCGGCGTGCGCCAAGCATAACCGGTGATTGCAATCGTCATTGTGGGCGTCCAAGGACGATCGAGGCGTTTTGTCCGCCGAAGCCAAACGAATTAGAAAGCAGCCAATCGACCCGCGCACTGCGGCCGCTCTCGCCAACGACCTCAATCGGACATTCCGAATCGAGCTGTCGGTGGTTTGTGGTGCCGGGCAAAAAATCGGCTTCAAAGGCCAGTAGGCTGGCCGCGATTTCGATGGCGCCAGCTGCTGCCATCAAGTGTCCGATCGCTCCCTTGATTGAACTCACCGGCAAATGGTCGGCGTGTGGCCCGAAGGTGTCGCGGATGGCCTTGGCCTCGGCAGGATCATTGAGCGGCGTGCCGGTGCCGTGGGCATTCACGTATCCAATCGCGTCGCGCGAGATTCTTGCTTTGTCGATGGCGCGTACCATTGCCGCACGCGCCGCCGCTCCATCGGGGCGCGGAGCGGTCACTCGATAGGCATCTTGGGTGCTGCCCCAACCGGCAACGATACCGAGGCGTGGCGCGTTACGCTTGCGCGCGCGCTCCTCTTCTTCGAGAACAAACATCGCAGCCCCCTCGCCAATTACCAATCCATCGCGTCGGGTGTCGAAAGGCCGACATGCGTCGGACTGATTACGCGGTGAGGGCGCACCGAGACGCGTCATGCCACCGATGCCGAGCGGGTTCACCATCGAATCAGCACCGCCACACAGCACAACATCGGTGCGACCTCGTTCGATCAAAGCGGCAGCTTGTGCGACCGCTAGCGTTCCTGCAGCACAGGCGGAGCTATTGACGATCACCGATCCTTTTAAGCCGAAGAGCGCGCGCAAGAGTTGGGCAGGAAGATCGACGGCAGAGCGAAAACGAACGCGCGGCAGAGACAACGTGGGCTCATCCGTCCAATCGACAGCACCATTTCGTAGGACGGGCGAGAAATCCTCCAGCAGAGCCTGTTCGAGTCCGAGTGCGATCACCAGCGGAGCATTGCGCTCCGCCTCTCCGCAACCGGCAGCTCGCCACGCCTCGGCGCCTGCCAGGAGCGTGAAAGCTGCTTTCCGATCGCGCAGCGCGCCGCTCACCTCCGCGTCGGTCAGCACTCTGTCAAACGGCAGATCCGAGTCGTCACCCGTCAGGTGGCCTTCGATCCAGGATCGATTCGCATGAACAATCGGAACCTCAGCGGCAATCTTGGTTTGAAACGTTGTCACATCAAAAGATCGAATCGGGCGTACCGCGTTTCGCCCCTCGCGCAGTGCCCGCCAAAACGTACTGGTTCCAACTCCGAACGGGGACACCACTCCGACTCCAGTGATCACCGCGCGCCTCACGATGCAACTCTCCGAGAGAACAGCGCAACGCCGATCGCACCGTCGTTGCCGGCGCCGAGAACCAGCGCGCGATGTGCGCCTTCGGAAGCGAGTGCATCGAGGGCAACTGTCCACGCCATCGCGGGCGATGCGGCGAGACTGTCTCCCAATGTCAGGCTGATATCGAGGATCCGAGCATGCGGCGCGACGGTGCAAGCCCAGCGTTCGAGCGTTGCGCGCGCGCCACCTCCCCAGGGGGCAAGCACAATGAAATCGATCGCGTCGCGCTGTGCCTCGGTCATGCACTCACCCAGCAATTCTTCATCGTTCGCGTCGGGAGCGACCGCCCAGGCGTTGACGAACACTGATGGCTGTTCATTCTCTGCGATAAGCGCGATCAGGGCCGCTCCTTCTGAAGCTCCGCTTTGCGGATCGAGTACTCGCTCGCGCTGCAGCTCCGCCAGCGTCACCGGATGGCGTCCAGAGTCGGCGCCACCCGCCAACGCACGATCGCATTCACCCGTTTCGATCGAGTCGATGGCGGCTCCCAGCGCTTCGAAAGTCCCTGCGCCTCTTGAGAAGAACGCACCGTTTGGTCCACCGAGGCCAGCCAAAATCGCGCCGTGGCAGAGGGTGAAGTTGTTCATCAATTGAAAAGCAAACAGTGGATTGCAGGCGGCCAGGCCCTGTTTGCCAAAACGAGCAAGCGAGAAGTGCCCACCCTCCATGCTTTCACTGAGCATGTTGTTGAGTTCCGTCATCGAGCCGCCCGAGGCGCCGACGCCAAGAAAGAGCCCGATCTGTTCGCGATCGGTTGACCAACCAGCATCGTCGAGCGCGAGCTTCATCGCTAACACTGCAAACCGGGCAGCAGGCGACGCCATCGCGTAGAGGCGCGGAGGAGCTGGATCGCTGTCGAGCGCTGCTTGGGGAACCTCAAGCAAGGATCCCTTAGCCGCGCTGAGAGCGCCCACGATGCCGCGCCAATCAACGCCGCGGGGCGTGACGGCTGAGGCGCCGACCACCGCAATGCGTTTTTGTGGTCGGCTTAGGCGCAACGCTCTACCACTACGCTGCAGTTGGAGCCGCCGAATGCGAAAGCGTTCACCAATGCAGCATCGATTTTCTTGTGAATGGAGTGCCCGAGCACGTGGGGAAGAGCGCATCTTGGATCGACTTCGGCGAGACCAGCGGTTGGCAACAGCGTGCCTGACCGAATTGCTTCGACGGCGCAGACAAATCCGATCGCACCCGCTCCGGCAATCCAGTGGCCGAGTGCGCCCTTCACTGAACTCACCTGTGTTCCATCAAGCGTGTTTGCCAAGACGCGGCGGATTGCTTGCGCTTCAACTTCGTCATTGAGCGCAGTCGAAGTGCCATGCGCTTGCACGTAGTCCACTCGATCGCGACCGGCCATCTTGAGCGCGCCTGCCATCGCGCCGCAGGCCCCCTCTCCGTTCGGATCGGGCGCCGTAAGATGATAGGCGTCGAGGGTGCGTGCTTCACCACTGACTTGCACCGCAGTACCCTGCTGTTCCACCGACAAGACAACCAGCGCAGCTCCTTCGCCGACAACAAATCCATCACGCCGCACATCAAATGGGCAGGACGCGCCACGCGTTGAGAGCGCACCCATCAAACCGAAACCCGCTAACATCAGGGGATCGACGTCGGCGCCAACGCCGCCGCAGAGCGCCACCTCGCAGTCGCCTGCCCTGAGCGCACGCGTCCCCTCTGCGATCGCTGCCAGGCCCGAAGCACAGGCGAGCGAAATCGTCTCTACTGGCCCCTTGGCACCGAACCGCTGGGCAAGCACCGAAGCGACAGCAGCAGGAGAGACCACTGCCGCATTGATTCGCGAGGCAAGCGATCGCGCTTCCTTACCAAAACGCCCATGGTCGAACGTCTTTGCTCCACCCGCTGCTTGGCAAAGCGCCAAGATTGTCGAGAGGCGAGCTCGTCCGGACTCGGCCCCGAGAAACACTCCAAGACGACCGTGTGGTCGCCCCGCTTCTTGCCATGCCTCTTCAGCGGCAGCGACCGCAAGTGGCAGTCGACGATCTTCATCGCCTGTGTCCGTCTCGATCGCAGCGGCGACTCGACAAGGGAATCGCTCGACGTCGAAGTGGGTCACTTCGCGGATCGCGCTCCGCCCCTCGGCGAGCGGAACGACCGAAGCGCGCCAGGTTGGCCCTAAGGGTGTGACTGCGCCGATCCCCTGCACGTAAACGCGGCGCATCTATATCTCTTCGGCAGACCCGCTCAACCAGACGTTGAGCGCCTCTCGTCTGGCAGTCAGTATTTTCGGGCTGCGCACTACTGTAAAGGCAAAACCAAGCTCCGCCTCGGCCGCAATCTCGCCCTCGACGAAAGCGGTGACTCGTGCCTGCCCACCCTCCGCTTGCGCCGTCAGCACTTCGGCCTGTAGGTCCATCTTTTCACCCGGCCGGACGCGTCGGCGAAACCGCGCGCGATCGATGGTGACCAGCAGCGCATGCAGGTTCTCCTTGCCGCGCAGCCGCAGTGTTGCCTCGAGTAGAACACCAGCCAACTGCGCCAGTCCCTCGATGATCAGCGCGCCGGGTAGAATCGGGTGGCCCGGGAAGTGGTCGGCGAAAACGTCATCGGCCAACGAAACGCACTTCACCCCTTTCGCTACGCGCGGCGGATCGAGTGTCGTGATTCGATCGAGGTGGAGATAGCGCACCCTGCTCCTTATTGGCGGTTTGGACGGCGGGCGCAGTATACGTGATGTCGCGCAACTGTGTTAAGGAGATAGGTCGTCGCTCGGATGGATACCAACGATTATTACACGCTGCTCGTCCCGATCTTCTTGGCGCTCATGGCCGCCGACGCCTGGCTGGCGCGTAAACAGGGCTTACGTTCGCACTATCCACCCGACACCATCGCCAACCTATCCTGTGGGCTCGGCCAGATTCTGGTAGGCATCTTCACCGGCGGAATGATCCTCGGCACCTACTCCTGGGCACTTGGCCGAATCGCCCTGTTTCATTGGAGTAGAGATAGCATCCTTCCTTGGGCGATCGCGTTCCCGCTCGTCGACTTTTGCTACTATTGGTTCCATCGCTGTTCACACCGCATCAACGCTCTCTGGGTGATCCATGCGGTTCACCATCAGAGCGAAGAGATGAACATCTCAGTTGCGTTGCGGCAGCCCTGGTTCTCCGATTTTTCCGCCTTCCTCTTCTATTGGCCGCTGCCTCTCCTCGGAGTCCCGCGCGCCGCCTTCTTCTTCGCAGTGGGCTGTCTCTCACTCTACCAAGTGCTACTGCACACCCGCCTGTTTGCGCATCCTGGTCGGTGGGGGTGGCTCTTCAACACACCGGCACATCACCGCCTCCACCACGCGATCGACGCCGCCTACCGAGATCGCAACTTTGGCTCGATGCTGATTATCTGGGACCGGCTGTTCGGCACCTTTGCGCGTGAAAAGCACGCACCGCACTTTGGCATCGCGCCGCGGTTCGCCAGCTGGAACCCGCTTTGGGCGCAAGTCGCACCACTTGCCGCCGTCATCGCGACCATGCGCCGAGCGCGGCGTCCATTCGATTCGCTCCGAGTTTGGTGGAAGCCGCCCGAATGGAAACCACCGGAGGCACGGTTAGAAGACGTTGTAACACCGCCGACGATCCCGCCGCGCACCGTGGTCAAGTATGCGCGAGTTCAATTCATCGTCATCGGGATCATTGCGCTCACAACGCTTTGGCGAGAGCAATACCTTGGAGCTACCTGGGCTGTAATTCTCGTCGCTGTCGTGCTCGCCGGTACCGGTCTCGTCGGCGCTCTGCTCGATGGGACGCGGTTTTCGTCTGTCAGATTCCGCCGTTCGCCGGCAACACCTTCCCAGTCATAAAAGTATTCTCGAGAGCAAGCCAAAGAATCGCGCGCGCAGCCTCCTCGGGTGTGCCAATGCGTCGCAGAGCGCTGAAGGTCTTGTAGTCTTCTCGCATCTTCGGACTGATCTCGCGCGACAGGCCACTGTCGAGCAGACCAAGCGCGACCAGATTGACGCAGATTCCGCTCGGCCCGAGCTCTTTGGCAAGTGCCATCACCATCGCTGAAACTAATCCTTGGCTCGCCGCGTAGTGCACAGGAAGCGGCAACGACTGGGTGCGGTCAAGTGCTCCGACGATAACAATATGGCCCTCTTTTCGGGCCGCCATCGCCGGAGCAAGTGCCTGGCAGGCGACAAAGGGTGCCTGACCGTTTATCGCCAGGGTTGATTGCCAATCACCGTCGGTGATTTCACCGAGCTTCAGCTGTCGACTCACCGCCGCGCAGTGGATGAAAATGCTCGGCGGAGTTTCTGCATTGGCCAGCTCCTCCGACAGCCCGCGCACTTGCTCAGGCTTTTCGAGATCGACGCGTACCGCGCGCTGCCCGAGCTCCTGAGACAGAGATTTCGCAAGCTCCTCTGAATGGAGATAGGTGAAGACCGTGGGTATGTGCGCCCGCGCCAGACCACGAAGCACCGCGCCACCCACTGCACCGGTACCGCCAAAGACCAATGCGTATTGATTACGATTTAGACGAGTTGGCACAGGTATGAAAGCTCCTCCTGAAGCGCGCGCACGAACTCGGCAAGCCGCTCCTCTTCGATGGTGAAGCGGGGCTGAATGCGCAAGACGCTCCAGTCATGGCCGCAAACGAAGCAGAAAAAACCACGTTTATAGAGACGGTGGCAAAGCAGCAAACCAACCGTAGGCTGATGCGCGAGATCTCCCATTCCAAAATGTTCAAATGACAACCACGGATGGTCGGTGGATCGAAGCACGATGCCGAGAGCCAGTCCCGCTCCGCGCACTTCGGCGAACAGCGGCAGGGAAGCGAGCGACTCTTGGATGGCGCGGCGCAATGCAGTGCCGATTCGATCCACTCGATCGATGAGTTCATCGGTGAGTAGATCAAGTGCCGCATGCGCAGCGACACAGACCGCAGCGCTGCCGCTGAAGGTGCAGTTGTGCGCCTCCGAGGTCTCGAAATTCTGGCCATACGCCTGTTCGAAGAGCTCGCGGCGTGTCAGCATCGCTGAAATCGGCAGCAGGCCGCCACCGAGATGTTTGGCGAGCAGGATCGCGTCAGGCCGGCGTGGCCAAGTTTCGCTGGCGAGAAACTTACCTGATCGTCCAAGTCCGGTCTGAACTTCATCCGCAACCAGCAGAGCGCCGTGCTCTTTGGTGAGAGTGCACAGCAATTCGACAAATTCTTTCGTCAGCGGTCGCACGCCGCCTTCGAGCTGGATTGGCTCAACCACCACCGCGGCGACATCCCCCGCTGCGAAAGCAGCCGCGAGCGCATCGCTGTCAGCAAAGGGAATCGAGCTGAGCCCTGGAACATGGGGGCCGAACGGGTCGCGATAGGGGCCTTTCGCCATCAACGCGCAGCTGCCCATGGTGCACCCGTGGTAGGCACCGTCGAGTGAAAGGACACGTTTTTTCCCGGTGACAATTCGCGCAAGCTTGATCGCCGCTTCGACCGCCTCGCTGCCGGAGCTCGAAAAAAACGCATTGGAGTAGGCGTGGCGCTCGCCCTGCAACGTCCGATTGGCTCTCTCACACAGGCGGCGCGCCAAGCTCCCGGCGTAGGGATTGACGCGAGATGGGAACCACGAAGGCGAATCGGAGTCGAGAAACTCGCGCACCGCTTGCGTGATTGCCCGATTGCGATGGCCGAACGCCTGTGTACCATGAAAATCTTCGATCGCCTGCCCTTGCCGATCAACGAGTCGGCCGTCAAGCGCACGAACCATGGTGGCTGGCTCTCCAGAAAGCTCAGCACGCAGGGCAATCAGCGGATTGACGAACTCGCGAAAATCTTCGAATCCGTGGCGCAAGATTGTTTCCGTTCGCGATGCCATTACAGCCCGCCGTCGACGGAGAGCTTCGCGCCGGTCATCAAGCTGTTCTCATCGGAGACTAGAAAAACCGCCACTTCTGCCATCTCGGCAGCTGTTGCTACGCGACCGAGTGCGCACTGCGAGATGTATTCCGCAACTCGATGTTTCGGCAAGAGCTTGGCCATGCCCACATCTAGGAGTCCTGGCGCCAGGAGATTGACCCGAATGTTGTAGCGACCGACTTCACGCGCCAGCGCTTCGGTGAAGCCGCGCAATGCCGACTTTGCTGCCGCGTAGTGGACGGGCGCCTCGATGACGCGTTCCGAAGTTCCAGAGCCAATGTTCAAAATTTGACCGGAGCGGGCCCGTATCATCGGCTTGAGTACCGCGCGCGAGAAGAGGTAGGTCCCTTTGACATTCACATCCATCACCGCGTCCCAATCGGCCTCTTCGAGAAGTGCGATCGGCAGCACC
>JAHFDU010000062.1 GCA_023248835.1 Myxococcales bacterium
TGGACGCTGCTGCCGATGTACTTGGCGCTGCTGGCGCTGCGCTATTTCGCGCACTTTGAGTGGTCGAGCATCTGGCTGCTGGCGCTGATCGTGGGCGTGATGCTGGAAGGTGTTTTTGTGCTCAACGCGAGCGAACTTTTGTTCGCCGATGCGCCGTCGATCAAGAAAAACCTACGCCGGTTTTTTCGCCGCTCGTGGAAGCTCGGCCTGACGCTGTTGTTGAGCCGCGTGTTGCTGCTTCTATATAGCTGCACCTTGGTACTGCTGCCGTTCGGGCTGATGCGTACCGTCTGTTTACATGAAATTTCGCTACTCGAAGAGGCGACGCCGGTCAAAGCACTTGGGCGCGCGCATCGATTTTCCAAGGGCTATGGCGGACGGGCGCTGCTGTTCAGTCTGGCGCTGCTGACGTTTCGCTTTGCTGCGATCGCTGGCATGGAAGTGCTCGGACAAAACCTAGTCGAATTTGTGTTCCAGCTCGGCGAGCCGATTGCCTCGTTATGGTCTACGGGCGGATCGCCGTTTGCGCTGCTCGGTTTTTTTCTCGCGATTCCATACCTGTCGGTGGCGCACTTTCTCGTCTACCTCGACATTCGCACCCGCAAAGAGGGTTGGGACATTCAGTTGCGGTTTTCTGCCATCGCCGCTGCGCGCGACGAAGTGGCGGCATGATTTTTCGACTGTTGTTGGTGCTGGCAGTGGCGTCGCCGCAACCCGTGGCGGAAGAAAAGAAACCGGAAACGCCGCAGGCCCTGGCCAAACGAATTCTGTCTTCTTCGCGTTACGAATTTTGTCACGATCCACATTACGTTTTGCGCAAACGAGAAGAGAAATGGTGTTCGCTGGTCGACGAGAAGAGTGACGTCTGCCCGGCACTGGCGGCCGCCTGCAAGTCACCCAAGCGACGCGCCGATGACGAATTATTTGCCTGGAACTCCCAAGGCAGCACGCCGAGCAAGAGCGACCCTGTGCTCGATCCGGCCAAGCCGTTTTCATTTCATCTACCAAAGCTCGACGGCCTAGCCAAAGTGCTTTTGTGGGCGCTGCTCGGCGCCATCGTCGCAGCGATTGGTTACGCGATTTTCAAGGCGGTGAGGGATCGCGACAAGAGTGGCAAGATCGCACCGACTGAAGAAATCGACGAGAGCGCCGCCGACGTAGCGGTAGAAATGACTCGCCAAGCCATCGAAGTGGATGTCGATCGGCTGCTCGCGCGAGCGGATGAAAAATCCAAAACCGGTGACTATCCCGGAGCGATGCACGATGTCTACGCAGCGCTGTTGCGCAGGCTCGAGGGCAACGAGCTCATCGTCGTCGATCCGTCGCGCACCAACGGCGACTATGTGCGGTCGCTCGGATCGCAGCCTGAGCTGTGCGGCCGCGTCGCCGAGATCGCGCGCGAACTTGAGCATGTTCAATTCGGATCGCTGCAGGCCACGCATCCCCGCTTCGACAGCTTTCGCCGCGCCGTGTTGCCGCTGGTGGGCCGCGCCGCGACCGTGCTCGCACTCGCTATGCTGGTCGCCTGCGGCAGCGGTGGCGGCGGGGGCTGTTTCCGCAGTAGTGTCGGCAGCTGGGATCACGCGCCGCACGGGCACGCGGCGCTGATCGAACTGCTCATCGACCAAAAACTGAACCCCAAAACACGTCTACTGCCGCTCTCCGATCCGGGGCCGACCGACAAAGTGATCGTTCTCTTGCCCGCCGCGGTGGTCGATCAGAGTGCAATGAAGAAACTCATCGACTGGGCAAACGCTGGCGGCAGGTTGGTGATCATCGAACGCAGCGTTTCAGAACTCGGCTTCGAATTAACGACCAGCAGTGACCTGACTTGGAGCCAACGAACGGTGCGCTCGCCGAGCCATCTCCATTTTAAAGAGACCAAGCCGCTACCGAATCAATGGACCGAGGAGGTAAAAACGCCGGATGGAAAATTGTTTTCGTTTGCGCAGGGGCCGGTTGGTCAAGGCCGTATCACTCTTTTTGCTGACGGTGATTTTCTATGCAACGGTGGCCTTGCTCTGCACGAAACTGCCGCCTACGTGGCACATTTTTTTTCGCAAGGGGTCGAAGACAACCGATCCAAGCCGATCGAATTTGTCACCGAGTTTGTTGGTCGCGATGCGCCGAACCCGGTGACCAGTGTTCGTCGCAGCAAGCTGTTGCCCGCGCTACTGCAGCTGTTTGCGCTGATTGCGGTGTTTTTTCTCGGTCGCGGCATTGCTTTTGGCACTTTGCGCGATCCGGTTTCGCGGCTGCGGCGAAGTTTTGCAGAACATGCCCGTGCGCTCGCCAGCACCTTGCGTCGAGCCAGCGCTTTTGACCACTCGCTTGCCCTCTACGCCACCTTTGTCATCGAGCGGCTGCGCGAAAAAGTGCACAGCCAGACGCCAGGGCTTACGGGATTAGCCGAGTCGGTGGCGCTGCGCGCTGGCCGACCGGTCGGCGAAGTGATGCGGGTGCTACTCGATGCCCAGCTCTTGCGTGAAGGATCACCACTAAAAGAGACCGCGACCCAAGACGGCGCTGAACTGGCAAGTAAACTCGAACTTTATCTTTCAAAAGTAGGAGGCCCGCTGTGAATGTCGAAGAGTTTGGTTCGCGTTTTGCTCGCGTGCGCGCTGAACTTGCGCGCGTCCTGATTGGACAGGAAGAGGTGATAGACCACGTGCTGTACGCGCTCTTGGCGCGCGGTCACGTTCTTATCGAGGGCGTGCCGGGGCTCGGCAAAACGCTGCTGGTACGCGCCCTCGGTACTGTGCTCGGTTGCACCTTTCGCCGCATTCAGTTCACTCCCGATTTGATGCCGTCGGACGTCACTGGCGGCAATGTGTTCAACCAGAAAAAAGACGCGTTTGAATTTTATCCTGGCCCGGTGTTTACCCAGCTCTTGCTCGGCGATGAGATCAACCGGGCGCCGGCCAAAACCCAATCGGCGCTGCTCGAGGCGATGCAAGAGGGCAGCGTCACCGCCGATGGAATCACCCGCCAATTGCCGCGGCCGTTTATTGTGTTGGCGACGCAGAATCCGATCGAATCGCAAGGAACCTATCCGCTGCCCGAAGCACAGCTCGATCGCTTTCTTTTCAAAGTACAGATCCATCATCCATCCCAAGCCATCGAGAAGCTGATTTTGAAAAATCATCTTGCCGGCTTTGACGCCACCGCGCTGAAGAAATTTGGATTGCAAACGTTGTGCAACGCCGAAGAAGTGTTGGAGATGCAGGACGCGCTGAGCGGCGTCCAAATTTCTGACGAGATCTTGGACTACATCACCGACATTGTGGCGCGCACCCGTGCCTATCGTTCGATTCTGATCGGCGCCTCGCCGCGCGCATCGATTGCGCTCTTGAATGTTTCTCGCGTTCGCGCCGCCGCCGAAGGCCGCCACTTTGTTATTCCGGATGACATCAAGATGCTGTCGCCGGCGGTGCTGCGCCATCGCGTCGTGCTTCATCCCGACGCCGAACTCGAAGGCGTTTCTGCCGACGACTGCGTCACCGCCATCCTGCGCGAAGCACTGGTCCCCAAGACAATCGCCGCATGATTCCAGATCATGCAGACCGTCCTTCGACAAGCTCAGGACAATCGGGTCTAGTTGCCTCCGCTCGTGCTGAGCGTCCTTCGACAAGCTCAGGACAATCGGGTCTAGTTGCCTCCGCTCGTGCTGAGCGAAGTCGAAGCATGATGATTCCGACGACGCGGCTGACACTGTTGTTGGTTTTCCCGCTGGTGCTGGGGCTGTGCATACTTGGCGATCCGAGTCTGCTCTGGCCGATGCTGGCCACCGACGCGGCGATTCTGGTGCTGGCGGGAGCGGACGCACTGCTCGGGCGGCACGCGCTGGTGAGAGTCGATCGCAATGCGCCGTTGGTGTTTTCAGTCGGCAGACAAAATCGCGTCCAGATTACGCTGCGCTCGCGCTCCCGTCGAAAATTGGTGGTGTGGTGTAAGGACGATCTGTTTGATGGCGCCGAGACCACTGACCTGCCGCTACGCGTCGAGCTTGCCGGGAACAGTATTGCGACCGTCGCATACAACTTGCGCCCGACTCGCCGCGGCGACTACGCGCTCGGCGATCACTTTGTCCGCTACGCAACGCCGCTTGGGCTGTGGCAGCGTCAACAGCGCATTTCAGCCAACCTGCCGCTTCGTGTCTATCCCGACGTCACCCAGGTGCGGACGTTTGATCTCTTGGCCAAGCAGGATCGCCAATATGCGCTGGTGCGTGCAGCGCGACTGCGCGGCGGCGAAAGTGAATTTGAGCGACTGCGCGAATATCTGCGCGACGATGAGTTTCGCCACATCGACTGGAAGGCGACGGCGCGACGGCAAAAAATCATCAGTCGCGAATTTCAGATCGAGCGCAACCAGAACCTTTTTTTTCTGGTCGACTGCGGACGCTTGATGACCGCCGAGACGCTGGGCTTAAGTCACATGGATCACGCGCTCAATGCGCTCTTGATGGTTTCGCATGTTGCCGCCCGCACCGGCGATCAAGTGGGGCTCTTGGCATTTGACAAGAAAGTTCGCGCTTTCTTGGCACCCGCCGGCGGCGCACGTGCCACCACACGGGTCATTCAGGCCAGTTACTCGTTGCACGCCGACCTTACCGAGTCGAATTACGACGCCGCTTTTGACGCCCTGATGGTGCGACTGCGCAAGCGTTCGCTGGTGGTGCTGTTCACTCAAGTCATCGACGAAGCTTCGGCCAAGGTGCTCGAAAAACGCATGCGCCAACTGGCGCCACGCCATCTGCCGCTTTGTGTGCTGTTTCGTGACCGCGAACTTGACGCACAGGTGAGCGGCAAGAAGATCGCGGTCGAGGACTCTCCGAGCGATCTCTACGATCGTGCTGCGGCCGCAGACCTGCTCACTTGGCGCAAACGAGTGGTGCGTCGTCTCGAAGCCGGAGGTTCGTTGGTGCTCGACGTTGCACCGGATGCACTGACGCCGTCGCTGGTGAAGCGCTATCTGGAAGTCAAGGCACGACAATTATTATGACCTAGGATCTATCAGTTTGCGTGGGCGTGGGCGTGGGCGTGAAACGAAAATCCGCGCTCTCTACCGACGACGCGCAAGACTCATGTAGCGCCTCAGAACACGCGCCGATCGGCAAAATGCCACCGCGATATTTCCGACAGGTCAGTCCGTTTTCCGTCGCTGATTCGCCCACGCCTACGCCCACGCCCACGGCAGAACTGGTGGTGCTGGACGCTCAGTACTATGACCCTTCGACAAACTCAGGACGAGTCGGTGTTGGTAACCCCGATTATGCTGAGCGAAGTCGAAGCACAAGCTTAGGAGAGGAGCTACAATGAACGGATGAGATTTGGCGACTTTGAAGTAACGCTGATCAACGGTGGCAATTTTCGTCTCGATGGCGGGGCGATGCACGGTGTGGTGCCCAAGACGATTTGGAATCGTCTGGTGTCGTGCGACGACCACAATCGCGTCGAATACGCCACCAACTGTTTGTATGTCGAAGGGCGGGGCAAGCGGTTCTTGGTCGAGACCGGAAACGGCAGCAAGTTTCCCGAAAAGGAGCGCGAGATCTACGGCATTGCGCAGGACGAATGCGTCGAGATGCAGCTGCGCGCGCGCGGCATCGATCCGCTGTCGATAGATTATGTGCTCATGACCCATCTGCATTTCGATCATTCGGGCGGTTGCACCCGGCGTACTTCGTCTGGATTTGAGCTGGTGTTTCCGCGGGCGCGGCACGTGATTCAGCGCGGCGAATACCACGACGCCGTTCATGCCCACGAACGGAATCGCGCCAGCTATCTCGAAGAAAATCTGACCCCGCTCGCCGCCGCCCATGCGCTTGAACTTGTCGACGGAGAAGTCGAAGTTTCGCCCGGGGTGCGGGTGCTGCCGACGCCCGGCCACACCGCCCACCACCAGTCGATCGCATTCGACGATGGCCACGGCCAGCGGCTTTTGTTTTTCGGCGACGTCATTCCCACCGCACTGCACCTGCGCTTGCCCTTCATCATGGCCTACGATCTCGACGTGGTGGCGACGCTCGAGTCCAAACGTCGGCTACTTGAAAAAGCCAAGAGCGAAAAATGGCTGCTGGTTTTTGGCCACGAGACCGAAACCCAAGCCGGTTACCTTGGCTTCGATGGCAAGAACAATCCGATCATTTCCGAGTCAGTTTCACTCGATTGAAACAAAGACGACGCTGGTGTTGTCGATGCCGCCACGCTGGTTGGCGAAGGCGACACAGGCTTCTGGCACTTGTTGCGGCGCCTGAGCGGCCAGCAGCTCGAGCTCGCCCGGCTGCAAGTAGCCGTGCAGGCCGTCGGAGCAGAGCAGAAACTGCTCTCCCTTCGCGACGGGCAGCACCCGGGTATCGACGTGCACATAATCGCGGTGGCCGACCGCGCGGGTGATGACGTGGCGTTTCGATTTTAGGTTGGCTGAATCGATCTCCGACAGATCGCCACGTTTAAGGTACTCGTTTAATAGCGTGTGATCTTCGGTGAGCAGCGACTCGCGTCCACCTTTGAGTCGATAGATGCGCGAGTCGCCCACCTGCGCAGTGATGCCGACGTTTCCGACCAGCAGCAGCGCCGACAATGTTGTCGACATTCCTTTCTGTTTGGGATCCTGCTCGCCCATTCCGAAAACGAGATAGCACGCGCTCTGTACTCCGCTTTCGAGTAGGCGCCGCACCGCTTCAGCGTTTTCGGGGCTGGGCGTCTGCATCGATTGTGTCAGCGTGGCTTGTCCGCTGCGAATAAAACTGTGCAGCTGCTCTACTGCTTCCTGGCTGGCAACCTCTCCGCTCTCGCGTCCACCGACACCGTCTGCGACCACATACAAACCGAGCGCGTCGTCAGCCAAGAGAGCATCTTCGTTGCGATCGCGCCGCCGCCCGGTATCGGTGCAGGTGAACGAGCGACGAGAAAGCATACCAAAATGCTACTTGTCACGACGTTCGATCGCAAGCAACTGAATACGGTTAGGTTTCGTGTTGAATGCGGCGGCGAAAATCGGCGATGGTTTTTTCGAGGCCCTGTTCGAGCTTGATCTCTGGGTGCCAGCCGAGCTGCTCGACGGCGCGCGTGATGTCTGGCTTGCGCCTCACCGGGTCGTCCTCGGGCAGTTGTTCGTAGAGGAGCTGGCTTGACGATCCGGTCATGCCACGCACCATCTGCGCCAATTGCAAAATGGTGAATTCTGCCGGATTGCCGAGATTCACTGGATCACTCACTCCGGACGCCATCAGTCGGATAAATCCATCGATCAGATCGTCGACGTAACAGAAAGAGCGGGTTTGTTGCCCCTGCCCAAAAATGGTGATGGGTCGTGAGCGCAGACACTGCACCACGAAATTGGAGACGACGCGGCCGTCGTTTTCGTGCATGCGCGGACCGTAGGTGTTGAAAATGCGCGCGATGCGCACCTGAACGTCGTACTGCCGCGCATACGAAACTGCGAGTGCTTCGGCGCAGCGTTTTCCTTCGTCGTAGCAAGCTCGTGGCCCGATCGGATTGACGTTTCCCCAGTAGGCTTCCTGCTGCGGATGGGTCAGCGGATCGCCGTAGATCTCGCTCGTCGAAGCGATGAGGACGCGGGCGCCGACCTCACGCGCCAGCTCGAGCGCGTGCAAAGTGCCCTGCACGCAAGTCCGAATCGTGCGCACGGGATTGCGCTGATAGTGAATCGGCGAGGCGGGGCAGGCGAGATGATAAATTTCGTCAACCTCTAAGACAATCGGATCGCAGATGTCGTGGCGAATAAATTGAAAAGCGTGCTCATCGAGCAGTCGATCAATGTTCTCGCGTCGACCAGTAAACAGGTTGTCGAGACACACTACGTCGTTGCCCTTGGCCACCAGTCGCTGACACAGGTGCGATCCCAAAAATCCCGCGCCACCAGTGACCAGTATTCGCTTTGCCATGATCTCCTCGCTATTTCTTACGTCGCACTATTGTAACTGGAAAGCATGTCTAGCCCTAGGGCAGATGGGCGGCGATTTTGTGGCGGATGTCGAGCTGAATGTCGTCGACGGGGCGGCGGGCGTCGATGGTGACAAACGCTTCGGTCTCGGCCATCCGATCGTAGTAGTGGATCAGCCGTTTCTGGTAAGCGACAAAACTGTCGTACGGATCTTCGCCGAGGTTTAGATCGAGCCCCGACTCCCAGTAGTCGAGCTTGCCGCGCGCCACCACGCGCCGCGCCAAAGACTCGACATCGATGCGCAGATAGATGGTGACGTCGGGAACCAGCGCGAAGCCGAACAGATCGCGCGCCCAGCTTTCGTCGAGGCCGCGCACCGCGCTGCGCGCAAATGCGGTGTAACAATAGCGATCGGCCACCACAATCATGCCGGCCCGCAATGCCGGAATAATTTCGTTCTCGAGGCGATCGGCGAAATCGCACGCGTACAAAAGCGCAAAGGTCATGCGGTTGAGCGCGTGGCCTTCTTTGGCATCTTCGATTGTGCCTGCCATTAGCGGCGACCGCGTCCACCCGGTGGTCACCACCGCATGGCCTTGCAGCTCGAGCCAATCTTTGAGGTTTTCGATTTGCAGCGAGCGGCCGACGCCGTCGGTGCCCTCGACGACAAACAGCCGACCGCTCAGATCAGAGACGTCAATGTAAGGCAAGCCGCGCCCAAAGAATTTTCGTTGGGTGATCATCTCGGACCTCCGCGACGACGGCGAATCGCTGCTTCGACAATGCCGCGAACCGCGCGCTGTTGCGCATCGATGCCGATGGTGGCGTCGATCACATCAAGTCCGAACTCTGATGTGATGCCGTCGTATTCGTCGAGCACTCGCCCTTGAAAGCGACGAAAACTTTCTACTGGATCGGCGGCGAGTTTCAAATCCATACCGGCTTCGTAATACTTGATCTTCTGCCGACCATTTAAGATTCGCGAAATCGAAACTTCAATCGGCGTCTTAAAATAGAGCGCGACGTCGGGCCGAATCGCGAACGAATAGAGCCGACGGATCCAGCTGCGATCGACCCCGCGCACGACGTCGCGCGCAAAAGCAGTGTAGACGTAGCGATCGGCCAGCACCACCATGCCGGCCTTGAGCGGCGGTACGATGGTGTGCAAAAACCGATCGGCAAAATCGGTGGCGTGCAAAAGCGAAAACGTGGTCGGCGTCAGTAGATTTTTTTTCTTGCCGTACTTGGTGGTCGCGCGCACAAGTTCCGAAGAATTCCACTCTGTAAAAACCAACTCTTCGTCTTGCGCTTCGAGCCAGCGTTGCAATAGATGGATTTGGGTCGATTTTCCAGAGCCATCGATACCCTCGACGACGATCAGCGCGCCCGGATACGGATGTTCGCGACTAAGTGGAGAGCTCGCCGGAAGGGCGACAGAGTCCGACATCATGTTCTGTCCATCATCAAGGGGGGGACTTTCCGTTCGACCGAGCACTCGGCGCTTTCGCGCCTGCTCGTTCCGAACCCCCTCACTCGGGCAAAGCCCGAGCGAGCCTCCCCTCCGCCGCGCGTGAACCGCGCGAGTATTGTGATCCTTGCAACCCTCGTCATGTTCTGTCCTCGATTACGAGTTTCAACTTGTGCGCGAAGATTTCTTGCAACAGATCGGCCTTGCGCCGAGCGCCCCATTGTTCGAGCTCGGGGTCGCCGCGCACAGTGAGAAACACTTCGATGCTTTTGTCGTGAACCAGGCAGCGCAATCCGCGCACCCGCTGGGCGCAGCTGCGATCAAGCCCGTCGGCGACGCGCAGCAATCCGGCGAGAACGCGCACCCGCTCGCGCTGTTTTTCGGGCAAACGTCCGTAAGGCTCGTGACCCTCTCTAGGCGTCGCCTTGCGGTGGTAGCGCACCAGACTCGAAAGCAGCTGCACTTCTTCGGGCAAAAATCCTTCGAGCCCGACGTTTTCGATGAGGTAAGCGCCATGCTTGTGATGTTTCGAAGGAGCGATGTGGTAGCCAATGTCGTGTAGCAGCGCCGAAAATTCGAGCAATTCTCCGTCTGAATTTGGCAACGAGTGAAGTGGGCGCGTGCCACGGAACAGGTCGAGCGCCAAGTGCGCCACCTGTTCGGCGTGTTTAACGTCGACGTGGCAGCGGCGCATCAAGGAGACCACAGCGCGGCGACGGCGATCGGGAAACTCGTCGATCAGCGCCAGGCCGGGCTGGTTGCGCGCGGCGTAGTCGATCAGCATGCCTTCCCGCAGCGCGCCGTCGGACAGCACGTATTCGTCGGCGTGCACGCCCTCGAGCAGCGTTCGGGCCACCATGGTACCAACGACAACAGAATCGGCGCGTTTGGGATCAAGCCCGGGCAATTTCAGCCGCTCGGATGATGCCAGTGAGCACAGCCGTTCTTCGAGTGCGTAGAGCGCACCAAAACGTACCCGCTTGGGCCTGTTCTCCCCAGCGGGCGACGGCACCAAATCGGCGATCGCGCGCGCCGTACCAGAAGTCATCAGCACCACATCAAAGCCGACCTTGCGGGCTTGCGCTAGCGGCTCTTCGAAGGCGCGGTGAATCCTCTCCGCCAGCCGCTGACGTTCGTCCGGTTTGACCGGATCGCTCGGCCGCCACTCATCGAGCAGGCGCAAAACTCCCAGTTTCAAAGAGGCCAGAAAATGCACGTGACTGGCATCGCCGACGATGAGCTCAACCGAGCCGCCGCCGATATCGACGATGAGTGCGCGCCGCGTGCGCAGGTCGAGCGTCGAGCGCGCGCCGAGATAGATGCGACGCGCCTCTTCATCGCCGGGGACGACGGTGATCTCGATGCCAGTCTCGTCGCGCACGGTGCGGACAAAATCGCCGCCGTTCTCGGCTTCGCGCACGGCGCTGGTGGCAATGGCCAAGGTGGCGTCGCAGCTGTGTCGATCGATGGTGCCGCGAAAACGTTTCAGTGTCTCGACGCTACGCGAAATCGCATCGGCAGAAATTCCGCCGCGAAACGCGCTGTCGCCGAGGCGGACCAACTCTTTACTCCGATCGATCGGCGTCAGGTTGCCGTCCGATCCGACCTGCGCAATGAGCAGGTGAAAGGAGTTAGAACCGACGTCGATGGCTGCAATCTTCATGCTTGCGCTTGAGCGTCTTCGACGTCTTCGGGTGAGAGTTTCTCAAACGGTTCGGTGACCGGTCCGTCGGGTGGCGCGACTTCATCTAGGAGTTCGAGTCCTTTGAGTCGGCCGGTGCAGACATCAAAGCGCGGCGGATGGTCGTCGGTGGTGCGCAGCAGAGACGAATAGGCGATGCGAATTTTCCCTTTGCCTCCAACGAAGCAGGCGGGATCGCGCTGATCGAGTTCGCCCTCGCTCAGCGCACGTTCACGACCGCTTGAGCGATCGACAAACACCAAACTTGATCGGCCGGCCGCAGTTTCGCGGCGCTCTGTCACTACCCAGTCACGGGAAAGCGGCGCCGGGTGATAGTTGAGTGAGCCGGAGTTGGTAATGCGCACGAGCCGATTTTCATCGAGGTCGATGGCAAATATCGCGCTGCTGTCATCTTCGCTACTCTGGCCCGAAAAAAACAGCGTTTGGCCATCCGGCGAAAAAGCGGGCGCGCCATCCGATCGCAGCGCGTCTCGAGTAATCAAACGCCGGTCGCCACTCGACAGCGCGCAGACCCCAATCTGAAACGGCTGGTCGAGAGCCGAGACTGCGTAGACCAGCGACTTTCCGTCTGGTGAAAAAGCGGGGTCGAGGTAGCTGCAACCGTCTCCGCCGCACAGCCGTACCGGCAAAATGCCCGGCCGCGGGCTCCCCCAAATTTCGCTGAGATTGCCGAAGCGTCGGCCGAACGCCATCGCACCAGTGATGGAAAAGCTGCTGCGGCCGACGCAAGGACCGGTGAAGTGGGCGGCGATGCGGCCTCGCCGATCGACCACCACCCACGCCGAATTGTTTTCGTCTCCGACGGAGTAGCACAGCAGTTCGCCATCGTGCGACCATGCCGGGGAGCGATGTTGCATGAGACCGGCGGACAATCGCCGCTCTCCACGTAGCGCCAACGATTTTAGCCTTAACCGCCGTTTTGACATTTTGGAATTCCTCAAAAAGCAGAAGATGATACCCGCGCGCGCACCGCAAGTCGAGGGCTGTGCGCTCTCATGAATTGACGAATTGAGGAATTTACCTCAGTATAAACTATTCACCGAGGCGAGCCGTCAAGCGCGCCGCCGCTTGGCTAAATTCAGCTTCTTGTGGCAGCAAGCTCAACACCAAGTATCCGTCCTCAGCAAAATCGAAAAAATAGCCGGGATGAACCAGAACACCGTCGTCGATAAGCTGCAGCGCCCAAGCCTCTTCGTCGTGGCTGGGCGGCGCCCGCACGATGGTTGACCAGCCGCCCTCGCAGTCAAGAACCCGTAGTTTGTCACCGGCAATCGCCTTGAGCGCGCGGCGATTTTTCTCGAGCCGATCGCGGATGGCGACGACGAATTGATCGCTGAAGGCGAACAGTGATGCGGCGGCGTGCTGGACCGGCGAGGACACCGAGAGAAAAGTATCGGCGATGAGCTCAAGCGCGGCGCTCGCCCTCGCTGCCTCTCCGGCCGGCCCGCCGATCACCAGCCAGCCCAATTTGAGCTGCGGCAGCCCGCGCTTGGACAGCCCGGCCATGCAAAACGCCAGTGCGTCCTCGCTCTCGACAAAACTCGGCCATCGCTCCGGAGCGGGCCCAAACTCGTATTCGCCAAAAACCTCGTCGGAAATCAGCGCCAGGTCGCGCTCGCGACAGAACGCTAGCAAACGCGCCGCCTCGTTGCGTTTGAGAAACGATCCGGTCGGATTGTTCGGATGCACCACTACGATGGCGCGGGTGCGCGGTCCAATTAGCTCTGCAAGCTCATCGGCGTCGACGAACCAGCCCTGATGATAGCGCAGCGGATAGTGTGTAAGTTCGACTCCCTCGAGACGGGCGAGATGCTCAAACAGCGGATAGCTCGGCGCCGGCACCAGCACGTTGTCGCCTGGATCGCAAAGCAACTTGAACAGGAACGAATAGGTTTCACTGGTCGACGCGGTGACGAAAATGCGCTCTTTGCCGACGGACAAGTTGCGCGCACGATAGTGTTCAACCACGGCTTGCCGCGCTGAATCGAGACCACGCGGGTCGGGCGCATAGACAAGATTTTCGGGCGCGCTGAGCGCCTGTAGAGGCCACGGCGGCAGCGCCAGACCGACGCGGGTGGGATTGGTTTCGGTTAGATCGTAAAGTGGCGCGCCGCGCGCCCGCCTCGCCGCCACCGCGCGGCTGAGCCGGTTTTCTTCGAGGGAGGTCGGCAATCGATGAGAAAATCTCATGGAATCACAAGTTTTTTTACGGTTGGCAGAATTCTCGGTGCAGCGAGCGCACAACTTCGTCGGCCCGCGCCCTGGCAACCTGCAGCGAAATGCGTCGCGGCGTGCTGTCGAATTCATTCGGGCCCGCAACCTCAAGCGCACGCAACAGCACGGTCGGCGACGCCGCGCCAGGGCCAACGGCGGTGACTTCGCCCACTTCTTCGAGGCGCGCGCCGCTCGAACTGAGTTTGCGCTCCACCCGCGACCAGTCGGGAACGTCGTCGCGCACCAGGCGAATTTCGCGCGGACTTGAGAACCGCAGCGAAACTCTCTCTTCGCTGAGAATTCTGAGCGTGGCTTCACCGTTTTCGCGAATTCGTGTCACCACCCCGCCGGTGACCGCCAAAATCTCTCTGCCCGCCCGGGCTGTGCTGGTCTTGGCTTCGATCCGCGTCTCCGCCACGGGGCCAGTGAGCGCACCGGTTGAGGAGCGGGCGTGGATGACGATCTGTTTTTGGCGCGCCCACTCTACCGCTTGCGGGTTGAGCACCTTGGCGCCGTGCAGTGCCAGATCTTGCATTTCTTCGTAGCCGATCGATTCAATGCGCTGGGCTTCAGGCACGACCCGCGGATCGGCCGAATAGACGCCGTCGACGTCGGAATAGATTTCACAGTCAGCGGAAAGTGCCGCCGCCAGCGC
Source organism: Myxococcales bacterium (assembly GCA_023248835.1). GTDB lineage: Bacteria > Myxococcota_A > Polyangia > Palsa-1104 > Palsa-1104 > JAHFDU01. Next base: position 13,951 of record JAHFDU010000062.1, read on the forward strand.
CACCGCTGTCGTGTCCGAGCCACCGCGTCCGAGCGTGGTGATCTCGCGCTTGTAACTCATGCCCTGAAAACCACCGACAATCACCACCTTGTCGCGTTCGAGTTCATCCTCAATGCGCACCGGCCGAACTTCGAGAATACGCGCACTAAAATGGCGATCGTTGGTGAGAATTCCCGACTGCGAACCGGTAAACGAAATTGCTTCGATGCCGCGCGCCTGCAGCGCCATCGCGAGCAGCGCCATCGAGGTGCGCTCTCCGGTCGACAGCAGCATGTCGAGCTCGCGTCTGGGCGGCTCCTGAGAAATCGAATGCGCCAGCGCGAGCAGCTGATCGGTGGTCTTGCCCATCGCTGACACCACCACCACCACGCGCCTGCCGCTGCGCACCGTCGCGGCCACCCGATCGGAGACTTGTTGTAACCGGGCAACATCGGCGACCGAACTGCCGCCGTACTTTTGTACCACTATCGGCTTCACACTCATAATTTGCCGGCTTCGAGAGAAATCTCCCTTGGTAATCGTTCAAGGGGTACGCATAGAATGCCAACTAGTCAAGTATTTC
>JAHFDU010000385.1:0-1364 GCA_023248835.1 Myxococcales bacterium
GACGTGCTGCGCGATCTGGTCGCCACGCCGCTGGAGAAAAATCTCGATCTCCTCGGCGTGATCACTCCGGATGACTCGATTTGGGAAGTTCATTGGGACCATCGCAAGCACTACACCTACACTTCGCTCGCCGCCGCGCGCGGCCTCTGTGATTTTGCCGCGATTTCTTCAGGCGACGACCAAGTTGCGGCGGCCCATTTTTCCACTCTGAGCAAGCGTCTCGCGGCGGCCGTTCGATCACATATGTCGACCCCCGCATTGGTGCTCTCGGGATCGATCGAAGGCATGTCGACTGGGCACATTCACGACGGCGCGGTGGTCGAAGCCTTCAATTGGGATCTGTTTTCCGCCGACGATCCGCTGATCAATTCTACGCTTGCGTCCTTCGACGCCTTGCGCACGCCGCTGGGCGGATTTTCGCGCAACGACGACGCGCTCAGCGACTACGATTCGAACGAGTGGGCGATGATCGACCTTCGCATTTCAGCCGCTCTGCGAAAGTCCTCCGAGCTGCTCAAGTCTTCCGCGTTGACCAATTGGGTGACTGCGCAGGCGCGCGCCAACCACGAGATCATTCCTGAGCTCTATAACCGTTTTGAAAAACATGGCGCGCTCGGAGACTACGCCGGCGCGATGCCGATGGTCGGTTTCGGTGCCGGCGCCTACGCGCTCGGGCTTTTCGATCGTGCCGGTCTCGCCGAAAATCACGCTTGCGATGCGCCAAACGATCAGGTGGTTGGCGCGTCCGCAGATGCAGGAACCGCGACGCGCTCCTCGAGCGGTTGCAGTTTTTTGACATCGGCAAGCAGCGCGATGTCGCTTAGTCGACTGCTGTTGGTACTCGGCGTATTGATGCTATTGCGTCTGCGAACCCGTTAACTACTGCTGCAGGCAGTAGATGCGCGCGAACTGGTTACAGGTGAGCATGGTCAGGCTGTTGGGTGTGCGAAACCACTGCGCGCCGTCGGCCGGAACACCGACGTCGCTCTTGGCCGCACTCGCCGCGGTCGACCAGTCGACACAGGTGTCGATGCCGGTGGAGCGAGCATCCGCCGATCCGGTGCGTACCGACCACATCGGCGCAAAATAGGTGCCACTGGGCGACACGTTGAGCGGCGCAAACAATGTGCCGTCGAGAAAATCGTTGGCGGTGGCGGCCAGCACAACGCCATCTTTGCGCTGCCACGTCGCTCCCAATCCCATGCGAGAGGCAGCGCTGGCGGATTGCGTCGCCAACAGCGCCTTGAAAGTGCCGATCAAGCTAGCACCGGCCGCCTCATTTTGACACTGCTGATCCGCACCGTTAAGGCCAGTCGAAGTATCGAAGGTGCCGCTCGACAGAAATGCGACCCGACCAACGCTGG